>JAFNAJ010000306.1 GCA_017860085.1 Acidobacteriota bacterium
GATGTCGGGGTCGACGCCGTAGCCTTCGATCACCCACTCGCCCTTGGTGTTGGCCAGCCCTGACAGCGGGACATAGATCGTGCCCCCGTCGATGAGGGGACCGCGCGGCGAGATGCCGACCACGCCGCCCCACGACCGTCGGCCAATGAGCGGCCCCAGGCCCGCCTCGCGAAACATGTAGGGGAAGATGTCGCCGTCGCTCGCCGAGTTCTCGTCGAGGATGGCCGCCATGGGACCGATGAAGACGCCGTCGGGGTAGGTGTCGGCCTGATCGTCGGTGCGGCCGTAGTCGAGGCCGAGCAGCTTGCGACGCAGGCGCTCGATGAGCATCCGCGACACGTTGCCGCCGCCGTTTGCGCGCACGTCCACCACCAGGCCCTCTTTCCGGAGTTGGCCGTAGTACCACTTGATGAACTCGCTGAGCCCATTCGCGCTCATGTCGGGGATGTGCAGGTACCCGACGCGGCCGCCCGAGAGCCTCTCGACGCGCGCGCGATTCGCCAGAACCCAGTCGAGGTAGATCAGGTCGCTCTCACTCGTGATCGGGGTGAACGGCACCCTCCGCGAGCCGTCGAGGACCGGCCTGGCGTTGACGGTCAGCTCGACGGGCCGGTCGGCCTTGTTCCGGAGCAGGCGGTAGGGATCCTCGGTCGGTCGCAGTTCCTCGCCGTCGATGGCCAGCACGTATTCGCCGGCCTTCACGTCGACGCCGATCTCCGTGAGCGGCGCACGATAGCTGGGTTCCTCGTTGTGACCCGCGAAGATCTTCACGAGGCGGTACTTGCCCGCCGCCTTGTCGAGCTCGAATCGCGCGCCCGGCAACGCCACGCGTGGTCGCGCCGGGATCTCGTAGTCGCCCCCTTCGACATAGGCGTGCTGCACCGTCAGCTCCGACACCATCTCGCTGATCACGTAGTTGAGGTCGGACCGGTGCGCCACGTGCTGGAGCCACGGCTGGTACTGCTTCTTCAGCGCATCCCAGTCGTATCCGTGCATGTTGGGCACGTAGAACCAGTCGCGGTACTGCCGCCACACCTCGTTGAAGATCTGATTCCATTCCTCCGTGGGCACGCGGTCCACCATGAGGCCGGACGTCGACACGCTCTTCTTGGAGTTCGCGCCGCCAGGCGTCGCGTCGTAGAGGGTGAACGTCTGCCCCGACCGCACCAGCAGCTTCGATCCGTCCGACGACAGCGCGTACCCGTTCACATCGTCGACCAGCGTCGTCTCCTTGCGGTCCTTGAGCGAATAGATGCGAAGCGACGGCTTGCGGTCGCTCTGTCGCCCGTAGTAGAAGACGGGCTCGACGCCGTAGATCAGGTGGCCCTTCTTGGCCGTGAGCCCGCCGTAGTTGTCGCCCTCGAGTGGCACCCGCGCCACCCGTTGCGCGAGGCCATCGAAGTCGATTGTGAGGTCGGCCTCCTTGGCTTCGCCGGCCTTCGCCGCGGCTTCCTTCGCCGCCGCAGGCTTCTCGGCCGGTTTCGCGGGCTCGCCCTTCTCCTCTTTCGTCACCGTTACCTCGTCGCTCTCGGGCGGGAAGGGGTGCTTGACGTCCTTCCGCAGGGCCATCGCGAAGATGCCGGTCGTGCGGGCAGTGGCGTAGTTGAACTCCACGCTCGAGATCTGCGGGGCGTAGTCGCGGTCGCTCAGGTAGTAGAGATAGTCGCCGTCGGCGTCCCAGGCGGGGTTTTCGGCATTGAACTGCTCGTCGGTGACCTGTCGCACCTTGCCGTCCCTGGCGCTCCAGATGTAAAGCGAGCCGAACGAGTTGGCACCGGGCGTACTGAAGGCCAGATGGTTGCCGCGGGGCGACCAGACGTAGTCGCGCACCTGGGTACGCGGCGCGTCGAAGATCTCGGTGAGCTTCTTGTCGTCCAAGCTGTAGACGTAGACCTTGCCGTCCTTGTCGCCGAAGGCGATGCGCCTGCCGTCCGGCGCCCAGGCGGGCTGGTACCGCATGGCCTTACTGCCGCTCGTCAACTGCTCGGGCGCGCCCGAGCCGTCGTGCGCGATGACGTAGAGCTCTTCCTCGCCGGTGCGGTCGGAGATGAACGCGATCTTCGACCCGTCGGGTGACCAGCGCGCCCACTTGTCGTGCGCGCCCGACGATTCGGTGAGGTTGCGCGTCGGACCCTTCTCGATGGGCGCGGTAAAGACGTCGCCGCGGGCCGTGAACAGCGCGCGCTCGCCCTTCGGCGACAGCTCGAAGTCCTCGATTTGACCGGCCGCCGACACCCGTGACGGCCGCTTCCACATCCCGTCGTCCGGAACCGTGATCGAGATGGCTGTGCTCTTCCCGGTCTTGACATCCAGCACCTGCAGCTCACCGTTCAGCTCGTAGACGACGCGTCCCTGCTTGTCGGAGCTGGGCCAGCGCACGTCCCAGGTGCGGCTCGTCGTGACCGGCGTGATGCGGGCACTGGCAACATCGTAGGCATACAGGTTGAAAGTGCCGTCGCGGTCCGACGTGAAGTAGATCGTGCTGCCGATCCACATGGGGTCGCGGTCGGCCCGCGGGTGGTCGATGATGCGCCTGGCGTCGTTGGTCTTGAGGTCGAAGGTGAACAGGTCGTTGGCCTGGCCGCCGCCGTAGCGCTTCTCGGGGCGGAAGTCGCGGAAGAGCGGCGAGTAGACGACCTTGCTGCCGTCGGGCGAGAAGTCGCCCGCGCCCGACTGCGGCATCGGGAGCGCCTCGGCCGGACCGCCGGTAGCGGGCACCGTGTAGAGCCGGTTGCTGCCGAGCGTCCACGCGTCGCGCATGGAGCGGAACAAGATCGATTTGCCGTCGATGGTCCACCCGTAGACGTGGTGGTCCCATCCCCACCGCGGCGTCAGGGGACCACGGGCTGGGTAGTAGGTGAGCTGCTTCGGCTCGCCGCCAGTTGCCGGGACGACGTACACCTGCTCGTCGCCATCGTACTGACCGGTGAAGGCAATCCACTTGCCGTCGGGTGAGAACCTCGCGAAGACCTCCATGCCGGGGTGCGCGGTGACGCGCGTGGCCGTGCCCCCGGTGACGGGGGCGGTCCAGATATCGCCGGCGTAGGTGAAGGCCACCTTGTCGCCGTGGATGGCCGGGAAGCGCAGCAGCCTGGTCTGCGCTGCGGCTGCGTTGGGCAGGACGCCGAGCCCGAGCAGCGCGAGCGCCAAGGCTCCAGCGAAACGTGGCAAACGTTGATGACGGCTCACGAGTCCTCCATTGTGGGTGTCGCGCAAACGGTCGCCCGCGTGGCGAGCAGCTCACAAGCATAGCAAGTCGGGCGGGCGCCTCGGGCGCGATTGGTGGGGGATCTGACGGAGGACGGATTTCCGTGGTTCCCGAACCGGCCACCGGTTCCCGGCTGCCGGCCACTGGCTCGACGGCGAGTCTCACGCCGAACGCTGAGGGTTGAAAGGCTCATTTGAACCGTGTCGCGACGTTGCGCGCGTCGAGTGACGAGACGCGCGCGATGGCGTCGAAGTCGCGATCGCAGTGGAGGACCGTGAGCCCATTGGCGAGTGCGCAGGCTGCAATCAGGCAGTCCACACCCGATCGCACGGTGACGCCGGCCCGACGCGCCGTGCGGTAGAGCTGCACGGCGCGCTCGAACGTCTCGAGGCGGAGAGGCGACTCGACGACGGGCATGGCGAGCATGGCATCGCGCGCCACGGCATGGGCGCGCTCGTCATCGAACCCCTGCAGCACCTCCTGGATGACCGGCAGGCACGTCACCACATCGTCGAAGTCGACGAGGTCCTCGAGGCGAAGCCTGGCGGGGCGACGGAAGACGTCGATCCACACCGACGTGTCAACGAGCACCACGGCGCCGCCTCGTGCTGTCGGGGGTGTCACCGAAGGGCGGGCGGTCGTCGCGTACCACCGAAAGGTCGCCCGACCAGAGGCCGGAGCCAGCGAGATCGAGGATCTGGCGTGCCTTGATGCGGCGCACGAAGTCCTGGAGCGCGCGCTCGACCGTGCGTGAGTAGGTGCGCTCACCGCTCAGGCGGACCGCTTCCTCCAGCAACGCGCTGTCAACCACAAGATTTGTACGTTTCATGTGTATAGAGTAACACGGTGGCCCGCCTGGGTCGCTGGGGCGTTGCTGGGCTGGAGCCTCGTCCGCATCGCGCTGTTGTTGACAAGTGAATTGTCCGGTTCCGTTTGACAAGTGATCTGTCCGCTTTCGCTACAGTGACGCCTGTGGGCGCGGTGGGCCGGCCGCGGTTCTT
>JAFNAJ010000307.1 GCA_017860085.1 Acidobacteriota bacterium
CCGGGGGGCGCCGGGCCTCACTGCCGAGCGCGGAAACGCCGGCAAGCCCGACCATGAGGCACGTGCAAAGGCTCGTCTTCATCACGACGCGGACCCGCGAGACCCCGACGTGCTACGCGTTGCGCACCACGTGCCGCGTTTCGGGAACCGGATAGCCGGCCTCGCCAGCCACCTCGGTGATCGCGCGGTTCGTGTCGAAGTAGACCTGCCAGTAATGGTCGTTGTGGCAGAAGGGCCGCACCGCGATCACCGTGCCCATGGGATTGAACGTGAGGATCTCCACGCTCGGCGCTGGATTGGCCAGCACGTTGGCGATCCGGCCGACGCGCTCGCGCACGCGCTGCATGGCGTCCTGCGGGTCGACGGCATGAGCCAGCTGCGCCGTGAGCTCGACGCGGCGGTACGGGTTGGTCGAGAAGTTCTGAATCGAATCGGCGAAGAGCTTGCCGTTCCCCACGAAGACGCGCACGTTGTCGGGCGTGTCGATCGCGGTGACGAACAGACCGATTTCCCTCACCACGCCGAGTGTGCCGCCGCCGCTGATCATGTCGCCCACCTTGAACGGCCGCAGTACCATCAGGAACAGGCCCGCCGCGAAATTCGACAGCAGGCCCGCCCACGCCGCCCCGATGGCGATGCCGAGGGCGGCCAGCAGCGCTGCAAACGAGGTGGTCTCGATGCCCAGCACGCCGAGCACGGCGATGAGCACGAGGATCTTCATCAGGATGTTGGCGCTCGCGTCGAGGTAGCTGGCCAGCGTCTTGTCGACGTGCCGCGCGTCCATCACGCGCCCCAGCGCGGCGCGGATCAGGCGGACCACCCAGCCTCCGATGATCCACACCGCCAGCGCGCCAATCAGCTTCCACCCCAGCGGCAACACGTAGGTGTTGACGAGAGACTCGACCGTCGATGTCAGTTCTTGATTCACAGGTCAGACTCCACTGTGCCACAGCAGCCGCCCGCAAGCTGGCGGCGATGATCAGTGCCCTTCCAGCGATTCGGGCGGGCGGGCAGCCTCACATGATACCGCGTCTGCCGCCAGAATGGACGGCCTCTGCGGGACCGCGGGGCCGAGGAATGTCGTTCAGTTCGACGCGGCCACGGCCGGTGACCGTGCCGCGTTGGAGGCGACGGCCACCGGCGGCTCGAAGAAGAACCCGCGCCAGTGGTCGCGCACCCGCTCGAACTCCGGGAGGAGGTCGGCGGTAATCGGATCGCCCGGCGGCATCCGCTTGTGCTCGACGAGGGGGTTCACCCAGGCCCCGTTTCTCTTCAGTCGGTAATCGAGGTGCGGGCCCGTGGCCAGCCCGGTGGCGCCCACGCGTCCGATCATCTCGCCCTGGCTGACGCGTGCACCGGGGCGCACCCCTCGGCCAATCGAGGACAGGTGAAGGTAGTGGCTCTCGTAGCCGTTCGGATGGCGGAGCGTCACCATGTTGCCCGCGCCACCCGAGTAGCCGGCGTGGACGACGACGCCGGCCCCGACGGCGACGACGGGCGCCCCGACAGGGGCCGCATAGTCAATCGCGGGGTGTGCCCGGGCGATGCCGAGCACGGGATGCGTACGACGATACGAGAAGCCGGAACTGATGCGGGGCTCGAACTTCAACGGCGACCGCAGGAAGAAGCGCTTCAGCGATCGGCCTTGCTCGTCGTAGTACGACGCCTTGCCCTCTGCGTTGGCAAACCGGAACGCCCGCAGCGTGCGGCCCTCGTTGCGGAATTCGGCGGCGACAATCGGGCCGTAGCCGGCGAACTCACCCTCGCTCAACTGCCTCTCGAAGACCACCTCGAAGCGGTCGCCGGGCTGGAGGTCGTTGTTGAAGTCGATATCCCCGCTGAACACGTCGGCCAGCGCCATCGCCAGCAGGACGTTCTCGCCGGCCGCCTGCATGGCCGCCACGAGCGAGGAGTGCTCGCGATCGATGGTGCCCTGCAGCGACACCAGGCCGCGCTGCTTCTCGTACGGCACCACCGTCACGTCGAACGGCTGGTCGACACGGGACTCGTCGAGGCCCACCACCCGAAGAAAACGGTCCGCGTCAATCTTGTAGACGAACTCCCGCACCATCCCATCCATCGTCCGGACGAGGCGGTACGGCTGGTCAGCACGCAGCCGGCGAAGGTCGAACGCGCCGCGCACGGCGTCGACGACCCGCGTGGCGAGGTCTTCGCTCACCTGGTGGGCGCGCAGCAGGCCCCCCAGCGTGGCGTTTGGCGGCACCCTCGCCTCGACGATCTCGAGGAGGTCGCTCGGCAGGAGAATGTCGGCCTTTGCGACGGCTGGCCGGGGACGCTGGTCGCGGCGCAGGTCGGCACGCACAGCCGCGATGGCGAGCGCGAGGCAGGCGAGCAGGCCGTAGAGGGCGGCGCGACGCATGAGCCTAGAAGTTTACCAAACCGTCACCCGACGACCAATCCGGCACGGAGGCAGCCTTCCAGTGCCGATCCCACCCCACGGGAAGCACGATCGGGGCCAGTCCCGAACCCCGTCCCGAATGCCGACCGCCGAGTCCGCATCTTTTCAGCCCCCTCCGAGGAGTAGTAGAGTGTCGGATTACCATGGCGCCCGCTGGGCTGCCACGCCATACCCTGACCTGCATCCCGTCGATTCGAAGGAGTGACCCGAATGGCTCAGTGGAACGCGATCCCCGTCTGGCGTCGTCGTGTGCCCCGCGCGCTGGCGATTGCTGTCGTCGTCTCGCTGGCCCTGCCGTTGGCAGCCCAGGTGCAGGAGCGCGTCGACCACGACGCGGTGTACCAGATCAAGGACGAGGGCTTCCAGCGCTCGAAGGTGATGGAGATCGCGAGCTATCTCACTGACGTACACGGTCCGCGGCTCAGCGGGTCGCCCATCTACACGAAGGGCGCCGAGTGGGCCATGCAACAGTTCACCGAGTGGGGCCTCACCAACGTCAAGATGGAGCCATTCGAGTTCGGCCGGGGCTGGACCAACGACCGGTTCGTGGCCAACGTCGTCGAACCCCAGTCGTACGCGGTGATTGGGTACGCGAAGGCGTGGACCCCGGGCACCGAGGGCGCCGTGCGCGCGCCGGTCGTCAAGGCTGTCGTGGAGAACGAGGCCGACATGGAGAAGCTGAAGGGCACGCTCCGCGGGAAGATCGTGCTCAGCCAGCCGATGCGCGAGGTCAAGCCGAGCTTCACGCCGTTGGCCGATCGCTACGACGACAAGGAACTCTCCGAGTTGACCCTGGCCGAGGAACCAACCGGCCAGCCGCGCCGCATGTTCACCCCGGGAATGCGGCAGCTCATGGAGAAGCGTGCTGCCTTCTTCCGGAACGAGGGCGTCGTGGCGGTGCTCGAGCCCGGCCGTGGCGACGGCGGCACCGTGTTCGTTGGCAGCGGAGGCTCCCGGAACCCGAAGGACCCGCCATCGGCGCCTCAAGTCGTGCTGGCGGTCGAGCACTACGGCCGCATCTGGCGCACGATTGAGAAGAACATTCCGGTGACGCTGGAGCTCGACATCAAGAACACGTTCCACGACGCCGACCTGAATTCCTACAACGTGGTCGCCGAGATTCCCGGGACCGACCCGAAGCTGGCACCCGAGCTGGTGATGCTCGGCGGCCACTTCGACACGTGGCACGCTGGCACGGGCGCCACCGACAACAGCGCCGGCTCGGCGGTGATGATGGAGGCCGTCCGCATCCTGAAGGTGACGGGCCTCAAGATGCGGCGCACTGTGCGCATCGCGTTGTGGGGCGGCGAGGAGCAGGGGCTGCTCGGGTCGCGCGCCTACGTCAAGCAGCACTTTGCCGATCGCGAGACCATGGCGCTCAAGCCCGAGCACGCCAGGTTCTCGGCGTACTTCAACGTCGACAACGGGACGGGCGCCATCCGGGGAGTCTACCTGCAGGGCAACGAGGTCGTCGCCCCGATCTTCCAGGCGTGGATGCAGCCGTTCAAGAGCCTGGGCATGACCACGCTGACGCCGCGCAACACCGGGGGCACCGACCACCTGGCCTTCGACGCGGTGGGGCTGCCGGGCTTCCAGTTCATCCAGGACGAGGTGGAGTACGACACGCGCACGCACCATTCGAACATGGACGTGTACGAACGGCTCCAGCCGGGCGACATGATGAAGAACGCGGTGATCGTTGCGTCGTTCGTCTACCACACCGCCAATCGCGACGAGAAGCTGCCGCGCAAGCCGCTGCCCAAGCCTCAGCCGCAACAGCG
>JAFNAJ010000308.1 GCA_017860085.1 Acidobacteriota bacterium
GGAAACAGGATGAAGCGCACGGTCTTGCCCAGGTGGTACAGCGTGCGGTAGTGCGTCCAGCCCTGGCTGGTGGGCACGTTGCGGTCTTCCGTGCCGAAGAAGATGAGCGTCGGCGCCTTCAGCTTGTGCATCTGGAAGATGGGCGACTTCTTCACGTAGAGCTGCGGATCCTCGAGCGGCGACTTGCCGAAGTAGTACGCGTCGAACGACTGCCCGAAGTCGACGTTCGCCCAGTCGCTGATCCATTCCACGTCGCCAGCGCCCGCCGACACGGCCTTGTAGCGATCGGGATTGGCGAGGCTGACGGCAATCGAGAGGATCGACCCGTTCGACCATCCCATCGTGGCGACGCGATCGGGATCGACCAGCCCCTTGGCAATCAGGTGATCGACACCCTTCTCGATGTCGGGCACCTCCAGGTCGTAGTACTTGCCGCAGCAGATCGACTCCACCCACTTCAGCCCGTAGTTCGAACTGCCGTGGTAGTTCGGCTTCAGGACGAACGCCCCGCGTTGCGACAGCATCTGCACGGCGCCTCCCCAGCTCTCGTCCCACATGTCGAGATCGGCCCCGGCCGGCCCACCGTGCGGGAACGTGATCAGGGGGTAACGCTTCCCAGCCTCGTAGCCCTTGGGGTAGTAGAGAATCGCCTCGACCTCCTCGTCGAGCGAGCCCGTGTAGCGGATGATCTCGGTTCGCGCCGTGGTCTTCGACTCGAAGCCCGGGTTGAGATTGGTGATTCGCGTGGGGTTCGAGAGACGCGCTCCATCGAGCCCGGCTGCATACACCTGGTCTGGCGTGCTCGCAGTCGTGTAGGTATAGACGAGGGTCTTGCCGTCGTTGCTGACGCCGAACTCGACGATGTTGCGCGCGTGGTCGCCTTCGAGATCAGTGCGACGCCACGACTGGCCGCTTCGCGAGAACCGCGCGGCCCTGTTCCGGGCGCCATCCGCCAGCAGGGCGATGAAGCCGTCTGGAGTCACGTCGAACCCAAACGAGAGCCCGTTCTCCCACCCGAGGTCGACGCGGGCGTGTTGGGCGGTCGCAAGGTCGTAGAAGTAGACGACCTGGATCGACGCCGTGAAGTACTGCGGATGCGACGAGTACGGAGCCACGGCGTAGAACCCCGAGCCATCACGGGCCCACCGCACGTCGACCGGGGGAATCCGCGCGCCGGCAAACACCTCGGTGCGCTCGCCCGTCGAGAGGTCGTAGACGAACGTCCTGGGCAGCGTCTTCTGGTCCCACGCAAAGCTCAGGTACTGCTGGTGCACGGTGGCAGCACGACGGCCGTCCGGGCTCACGCTGAAGGCTTCGATGAAGTCGGCGTTGTCGGTGAGCCGTGTGATCTTCTTGTCCTTCACCGCGAGCCTGAACAGCCGCACCGGCGGTTCGTGCGCCACGTCGTCCACCACGCGGGAGCCGTCCTTGTTCTTCTTGAGCTCCTGTTCGTGCCAGGTGGCCTCCTCCTGCGCGCTGAAGACGATGGTGTCGGCGTCCACCCACTCGTATCTACTGATGCCGCGCTTGAGTTCCGTCAGGGCGTAGGGTTCACCGCCGTGCGCACTGATGAGCCACAACTGCGTGCCCGAGAGTCCCTCGTCCTTCTTCGGCAGAGGTCTCGAGCTCAGGAAGCTGATCCACTCGCCATCCGGCGACCACCGTGGTGATCGGTGCGACTCGGTTCCACGCGTGAGCGGCACCTCCTTCTTCGTGCCGAGGCGGGTGAGGACGAGGTTCGATACGCGCCCGTCCTTCTCCTTGTCCATCTGGCTCTTCACCCACACCACCTGCTGGCCGTTCGGCGAGACCTCGAAGGATCTCGCGCTCTCGGCCATCAGCGTGTCGTCAACCGTCCACGGTGTGATCGCCTTGGCGGGTGCCGCGGACGGCGCCGACGGCCCAGCGGCCGGTTGGGCGAGCGCGCCGACAGCACCCAGTAGCGTTGTGATCGCGACGAGGGGCGCAAAGCGGGAGACGAGCGGTGTCATCACGTTACCTTCCTCTCGAGACGGGCGGGGGCGACGCGAGGCAGGCGCGATTATATGCTGCGCTCCCCCCACGTTGGAGGTGATGGCGGTGCGTGAGGTACGATGCGCCTCATGTCCGGTACTGGCATGCTTCGGCTCGTTGCGCTCCTTGTCGTCGGCCAGATCGCGGCCGCCTGGTCGGCCCCGCCGCGGGCCGAGCCACCGACGATGAAGGTGATTGCCGGGGCGGGGACCGCCGGGTTTGCCGACGGCGCGGGCGCCGGCGCGCGGTTCAACAAGCCGATTCGGCTCGCGCCGCTGGGCGCGGACACGGTGCTGGTCGCCGACATCTTCAACCACGCCCTGCGGCTGGTGTCGCTCGACGGCCGCGTCCGAACCGTCTCGGGCGCGCCCGACCGGCAGGGACACCAGGATGGCGAGGCCGCGTCGGCGCGGTTCTCGTCACCGCACGGAGTGGGCGTCGCGCCCGATGGGCGCATTGCCGTGGCCGAGGCTGGGGGACATACCCTCCGGCTGCTGACGCCGGACGCGGGCGCCGCCGGCGGCTATCGGGTGACCACGCTAGCGGGCGTGCCGGGCGAGAAGGGGAACCGCGACGGCCTGGCGCTGCAGGCGCTGTTCAATTCGCCGCACGCCGCGGTCTGGGACAACGAGGGGCGGGTGTACGCGCCCGACATCGGCAACGCGAGCATCCGGCGCGTCGCCGATGGCGTGGTCGTCACCGTGGCCGGTGCAGAGGCAGGAACGTTCGTCTACCCGATGGATCTGGCCGTGACGCTCGACGGCCGGCTCGTCGTGGCCGATGCCGGCGCAAACCAGCTGCGCGTGGTCGACCGCGCAGGACATGTGACGACGCTGCGGGTGCAGGGTGAGCTCGCCACGCCGCATGGGGTCGCGGTGGGTCCCGATGGCACCGTCTACGTGGCCGACATGAAGTCGCACCGGGTGCTGGCGATTGACGGCGAGGGCCGGGTGAGCACCGCGGCCGGAGAGGCGGGCGTGGCCGGAGGCGATGCGACGCACCTCAATCGTCCGGCCGCCGTGCTCGTGCACGGCGGTTGGCTCTGGATCGCCGATCTCGACAATCACCGCATCTGCGCCGTGCCGGTGCCTCCGTCCTAGGCGGCGGCTACAATACGGGCTTCGACCTTGCGGTGGGCCCGCCTGGCGTTCGAGGCGAGGCCGGCCGCCGTCTCTGGAGCGTGACCCGTGCTCGTCGTCGTCGCGCTCGGCGGCAACGCCCTCCTGCGCAGGGGAGAGGCGATGACCGCCGAGAACCAACGTCGCAATGTTCGCATCGCCGCGCAGGCGCTCGCCCCCGTGGCCGCCAACCACCAACTCGTCATCGGGCACGGCAACGGGCCGCAGGTGGGCCTGCTCGCCCTGCAGGCCGCCGAGGGGCAGGGAGACGTCTATCCCCTCGACGTGCTGGGTGCGGAGACGGAGGGGATGATCGGCTACATGATCGAGCAGGAGCTGGGCAACCTGCTGCCGTTCGGCCGGCCGTTCGCCACGCTGCTGACGATGGTGGAGGTCGATCCTGACGACCCGGCGTTCCGGAATCCGACGAAGTTCATCGGCCCCGTCTACGGCAAGGCGGATGCCGATCGTCTCGCCGCGGAGCGGGGATGGACCTTCAAGCTGGACGGCGCGCGCTGGAGGCGCGTCGTGCCGTCGCCGCAGCCGAAGCGGATCTTCGAGATGCGTCCCATCCGCTGGCTGCTCGCCCACGACACCATCGTGATTGCCGCGGGCGGTGGTGGCATCCCGACGATGTACGAGAAAGGGGCCGACCGGAAGCTGGTCGGCGTCGAGTGCGTGATCGACAAGGATCTCGCGTCCGAGTTGCTCGCCCGCGAGCTCAACGCGGACGTGTTCGTGATGCTGACGGACGCGGACGCGGTGTACGCCGACTGGGGCACGCCTGCGCAGCGCCGGATCCGGCGTGCGTCGCCGGACGCGCTCGCCTCGCTCGCATTTGCGGCGGGCTCGATGGGACCGAAGGTGGAAGCCGCGTGCCGGTTCGCGTCGGCGACGGCGAAGCGCGCGGCCATCGGCGCGCTCGAGCAAGTCGATCGGATCCTGGCGGGCGAGGCCGGCACGACAGTGTCCGCTGAAGTGCAAGGCCTTGTGTTCACTGACTGACGTGCCCGTCTTGCGGCCTCCGCGCGTGGCAGCACCGCGTGCTTCGTCGCATCATCCGCGCGCATCATCCGCGCTATTCACCGAGGAAATCGTCTCGCGCCGGGCGATTTGCGGTTGACAGCGTGGCGGGCGGAGCGATAATCGGCGCACCTGGCCCCAAGTGCTCGAGCGGCGGAACGACAAGGAGGCACACATGACTGTGAACATGGGCGGCATCGATCGCACCGTGCGCGCGATCATTGGCGTCGCGCTCATCGCGTGGGCGCTCTC
>JAFNAJ010000309.1 GCA_017860085.1 Acidobacteriota bacterium
TGAGCGTGCAGTTGGCGGCCCGCGCCACGGCCTTGACGTCGGCGAGCGCGAAGCTCTGCGTGGCGAACCGCCGCTGGGCGGTGATCCGCCCGTTGATCCTCGACCAGGGGCAGCTCAGCGGCGCGGTCAGGGGATCGTCGGGCTGCGTGCTCGCGCTGGCCAACCGCGCCAAGGCCAGGCCCACGTCTCCCACCGAGGTCACCTGCTCGCGGACGGCACCGGCCACGGCCCCCAGTGCGTCCACCAGCGACTCGGTCGACGCCATGCTCTCGTCGTCCTCCAAGGCGGCCTGACCTGCCCAGGGAGCCCGCATGCCCCGCCGCTCGGGATCGGCTGTCAGCATCCGCTGGAGCAACCGCATTCCGCTCACGCCGTCGATCAGCGAGTGGTGCATCTTGGTGTACACCGCGAAGCGCCCCCCCGCGAGGCCCTCCACGAAGTGACATTCCCACAGTGGCCGCGACAGGTCGAGCGGGTGACTGTGGAGGCGTGACACCAGCACGCCCAGCTCGCGCTCACCGCCGGGCCTCGGGAGGGCGTTGTGGCGGACGTGGTACTCGAGGTCCAACGCCTCGTCGGTCTCCCAGCTTGGGTAGACGAGGCTGAACAGTCCGCCCGCGAGCTTTCGGTTCCAGGGCGGCGCGAAGTAGCGCGTCGCCCGGAAGTCGGTGAGCATCCGGCCGACGAAGTCCTCCGGAGCGCCCGCCGGCGGCGAGAAGATCTGCAGTCCCGCCACATGCATCGGCGTGTCGTACGATTCGACGTACAGCCAGGCGGCGTCGAGCGGGTTCAGGAACGTCGTCGTCACGATCAGATTCTACGCCGTAAGGCGCAGGGCGACCGAGCGCCGAGATTCGGGATGTTCGACAGCCGGGGCGCAGGCCTTCAGCCCTGCCGCCGAACTCAGAACTCGTACTCCCAGCCGATCCGCCCGATGGCCAGGTTGTCGGCAGGCAGTGCCTCGAGTTGGTCGACGATGCGCTGGCGGAATGCGGGTTTGAGGTGCACGGCGACCTTGATCACGTGGGAGGGGAGCCGTGCGATCTCGCGGCACGCGAGGCGTGGCGTGAGGTGCCCCGTGATGGCCGCCAGATCCTCCATCTCGTCGGGAAACGCCACGTCGATGAACGCGGCTCTCAGACCCGACGACCGGCTGGCCACCTCCCACACCTCCTCGGTCGGACCGGTGTCGGTCGCAAACAGCACCGCCCCGTCCCCATCGTCGACCAGGTAGGCCACCGTGGGCACGGGATGGTTGATGGGGATCGCCGTCACCGTCAACCCGTCGCGTGTCACCGGGTGGCGGGGCTCGATCGTGACGAGTTCGACCAGCGGCCGCCCGTCCTGGCGCAGCGCGGTGAAGTCGGGCCAGGTGCGCCAGTTGAACAGGTCCTCGTGCAGCACCTCCACCACGTCGGCCGGCGCGTGCACGGTGGCCCCCTGCCCCGTCGCGTCGACGACGTTCATTGCGAAGAAGGGCAGCGAGCACACGTGATCGGCGTGGCTGTGCGTCAGGAACACACTGGTGACGGCCGCCTGTTGCTGGGGGGTTCCGCACAGACCGAGACAGCCGGCGTCGATCGCCAGACGGTCTTCTACGACGAACGTGATGAGGTGCTGCAGGTCACCTGCGCCGGGAGCGGACGGGAGGATGCGGACCCTCACGGGTTCTCACCCTCGAGCGCGAACACGCGGTCCGGCTGATCGAAGCCCTTGGCCGTCATCTCGCCGAGATCGCGGAACCTGAACGTGGGCCCGGCCAGCTCGCGGGTAACCCGGCACGCGAGGATGCGCCCCGCCTCGTCGTTCGCGAACTTCTCGAGTCGGAACGCGAGGACGATGGGCTCGCCGATCATCGACAGCCCGGTCGGCTGGCTCCCGCCAAAGGTGTCGATGACGACCGCCCCCGTCGCCAGGGCCCAGTCCATGCGGAGCTCGAAATCCTCGACCTGCCACACCGCGCGATCGTGGGCCAGCTGCTGCGCCAGGCGATCGAGCTCGAGTGCCGCTCGGCAGGCCTTCGCGACGTGCGCGCCGCTGAAGTTGCCCTCCCAAAACGCGACCAGCGCGTCGCCCTGGTATTCCTTCACCGTGCCCCCGAGCTCGCCCACCACCTCGGTGAGTCGTTCGAACACCAGGCTGACCGACTGCTGCAGCACCGAGGAGGGCGCCCGCCTGACGAGCACGGTGTAGTCGCGAATGTCGCCCACGAGCAGCGTCGCGACCGCGTTGGCCGGGCGCACGATGGTCGCGCCGCCCGTCGGCTCGGGGATCTTCGCGCGCGGCGCTTCCTCGCCCTCGATCACGAACTCGAGCCCGTCGGCCAGCGCCACGACCTGGCCGGGACGCACCTCCATCTCGATGTTCGGGACCAGGCGCCGTCCGTCGAGTCTCGTTCCGTTGCGGCTGAGGTCGCGGATGAAGCAGCGCCCGTCGCTCCGCCGACTGATGATGCAGTGGCGGCGCGACACGGTCGGGTCGGCCACGAGCACCACGCCGATGGCCCCGGTTCGACCGTCGTCGCGACCAAGCTCGATGTCGGCGTAGAACGCGAAGCGCTGCTCGCCGGCCGTACCACGCCCCGCCACCAGGTACGACGGCTGGCACCCCTCGGGCGCGGCAGGCGCCACGTAGCGAAACGCGGGACTCTGAGGGTTGTCGGTCATGACGGCGGTCGTTCGATGGCCTCCAGGCGGCTCCTGAGCTCCACCACCTCCTGGCTCATGTCGCGGACGCGCCGCGACATGATCTCGACGATGCGGAACGCGATCGAGGGGTCCTCGTTGACCCGGCGGAGGAAGTTCTTCTTGTCCACGGTCAGCAGGCGCGCCTGCCCTTTGGCTCGAACCGTGGCCGACCGGACGATGCGGTCGAAAATGGCCATCTCGCCCACCATGTCGCCTGCCCCGAGTTCGCGCAGGATCGTCTCCTTGCCGCCGCGCTCGACGACGACCTCGACACGGCCTTCCTGGATGACAAAGAGGCAGTCGCCCACGTCCCCCTGTCGAACGATGATTTCGCCGTCCTCGTAGACCCGGCCCAGTGCGCCCTCCATGGCCACGTCACGCCTCCCGCCGAACGCCGCCGCGGCGCAGGTTGGCCGCCGCGATCGACCACACGAAGCTGCCCATGAACGCGGGGTGGAGCATCCGCGTGAAGATGTCGGCATAGGGGGCGCTGCCCGAGAACATGTCCCACAGGACGCTGCTCATGCGCCGCGTGCCCCCCGGCTTCATCTGTTCGCCCTGCGTCATCCGCAGCAACGCCCGGCGCAGCGGCGGGGCGTGCTGCGCAAGCCGTGTGAACTGGAACGCCACCTTGCCCACGCGGTTGTCGCTGGCGATCCGCCGGCACACCGGCAGGTAGTGCCGTCGAAAGGCGTCCTCTGAGACTCCTTCGAACGCCGCGGCTCTCGCGGCGGCCTTCGCCGTGCGGTACGCGGCGCCGATGCCGTCCTTGTAGAGGCGGGTGACGCCACAGTCGCCGATGAACAGGAAGCGATCGGCGTACGGCTTCTCGACGCCCCGGACGTTGATGTGTGGCAGGCACTGGCACGACCGCGCCTCGGCCGCCCACTCGGGAGGCATGCACGCCCTCACCTCGGGCGAGGCCACGAAGGCATCGACCAGGGCATTGTCGATGTCTTCGCCGAGCAGGCACATCGTCACGTAGTCGCCCTTGGGGATGATGGCGGCAAACTCGAGCCGCGGGATGTTGAGCAGGAACACGTGCATCGACGTGCCGAGCGAGCGGCTGATGACGTCGCCACCGAGGTGGTACTCGCGGATCAGCGTCTTGGTCATCGCCGGTCGCTGGTAGCCGATGCCAAGCCCCTCGAACACCTTGAGGATCGTCGAGTTGACGCCGGCGGCCACCACCACGAGGTCGTAGGTCTCGCTGTGACCGTCGCGCGCCTTGAGGACCGGCTTGCCGCTCTCGCGCGCCACCTCGTCGACGCGCGTGTGCACGAGTCGGGCGCCTCTCGCCAGCGCCAGCGACTGCAGGTGGTGGTCGAAACTCTCCCAGCGCGCCTCCCTGGCGTCGCGCGGCCCGGCGCCCCGGTGCACGGCCCCAATGCGCATCTCGTTCAGGGGGGTGTCGATCCTCACCGTCCCCACGTCCATGTGCAACACGTAGGAATCGATCCCGCGCTGCACGACCCCAGGCGGCAGGTTGATGCCCTCGGC
>JAFNAJ010000310.1 GCA_017860085.1 Acidobacteriota bacterium
GGTGCCCCGTCGCGCGGGCCGGCTGGCAAGTGGGCGGGAATGCGCAGCGACGCGGCGAGCGCCGCGACAGCGACGACGGCGCCGGCGACGAAGGCGCGGTGCAGCGCGCTCTGCATCAGCGCAGGACTGGCGGCCCCGCCCGGCGGCAGCGACGCCGCCACGATGGCCCCCATCACCGACACGCCCACGGCCCCGCCGATACTCCGGGCGAACTGCCCGACCGAGGTCGCCACGCCGAGGCGCTCGCGGGGCACGCTGTTCTGCAGCACGAGCAGCAGCGACAGCATGGCCGTGCCCATCCCCATGCCCATCAGGCCAAGGCTCGCCAGAAGCGCGAACCGGGAGCTCGACGAGTCGACCGTCAGCAGACCACCAAACCCGATCACGACGAGCGAGATGCCCGTGGTGACCAGCGGGCGATGACCCACGCGCGGGAGCAGGCGGCCTGACACGATCGACATGCTGACCCAGCCGCACACCAGCGGCGTCAGCGCACGGCCCGCGTCGGCTGCCGAGCCCCCGCGCACGGTCTGCACGAACAGCGGGACGAACGAGAGCGCCCCGAACATCGCCAGGCCGATCAGGAAGCCGGCGGTGTTGATCGACGACACGAGGCGGTTGGTCAGCAGGTCGAGCGGCAGGATCGGTTCCTGGCTCCGACGCTCTCCGCGAAAGAAGGCGACGCCAAGCGCGATGGCCAGCCCGTAGAGCCCTGCGACGGCCAGGCCGGGAACCACGCCGTCCGGTGCGCCGGTCTGCCCCAGCGCCAGCATGAGCGTGGCGATGGTGCCCATCATGAGCAGGGCCCCGCGGTAGTCCATGCGGTGCGTCCGCCCTCGCGTGGGCTCGACGAGGGTCAGTCCCACCAGTGCCGCCGCGACGAACCCGAACGGCAGGTTCAGGTAGAACACCCATCGCCATGAGAGCGCCTCGGTCACGAGGCCGCCCGTCAGCGGGCCGAGCAGGGACGCCAGCCCCCAGACGCCACTGAAGAGGCCCTGCATGCGCGCCCGCTCGCGCAGCGTGTACAGGTCGCCGAGCATGGTCATGCCAAGGGGCAGCAGGCCGCCTGCGCCCACCCCCTGGATGGCGCGAAACACGATCAACTGCCCCATCGACTGCGAGGCGCCGGACAGGGCCGAGCCGAGCAGGAAGAAACCGACGGCCAGCAGGTAGAACCGTCGTCGCCCATACATGTCTGACAAGCGTCCCCACAACGGCATCGTCACGGCGGACGTGAGCATGTAGCCCGAGAACACCCAGCTGTAGTGGGCGAGCCCACCAAGTTGCGTCACGACGGTCGGCATCGCCGTGGCGACGACCGTTGCTTCGATCGCCGCGAGAAACGTGCCGCCCATGATGCCAAGGGTGGTGGCGGCGCGACGGGAGATCCGCATTGGAATGGGCGCCCGCGCGCACGACGCATGATGAGCGGGCGAAGCGCGAGTATAGCAGGCGGGTCCGACGCTCGGGGCGGGCCTCGCGTGGTAACATCCCCAGACTGGTCGGGCCGCACGGGCCCGAGAGGAGTGTGAGGCGAATGGGCGGCCGCATGGTCAAGTGCGTGAAGTTCGGTCGGGAGATGCCAGGGCTGGACGAGAAACCATGGCCGGGCGAGCTCGGCGACCGCATCTACAACAACGTGTCGGCCGAAGCGTGGCGGATCTGGGAAGAGCGGATGAAGATGATCCTCAACGAGTACCGCCTGCTGCCGTTCCAGAAGGAGGCGCAGGAGCTCATCGCCAAGCACATGGAGGAGTTCTTCTTCGGGCAGGACGCTGCCCTCCCGCCTGGCTACATGCCGCCGCAGGGGAAGTGAGGGTCAGCCCCCGGACAGGGGAAGATCGCTCTCGAAGCTGAACTGAAGCGCGGCGTGGGAGGCGCGAAGCGCCTCGACGACATCGGCCGTGCCTGTCGCCCTCGCGAAGATGAAGCCCAGGTAGCTGCCGCCGTCCGGCGGAGGCACGATCAGCTGTCCCGGTTTGGCGGTGATGACGATGCCTTCGACGCCCGGCACGAGCCTCGCCGCGTCGAGCCCTTGCAAGTCCCTGAACCGACCACGCCTGGGGATGGGTACCATCATCACGCCCGCCGCCGCCCGCTCGCGTCCGTAGCCGTCGAGGGCCTCGCCCAGGGCGTGCCTCAGCAGGAGTTCCTCGAGGGTGATGCCCTCGCGGCTCGCCGTTCGGAACCGCAACGCGCGCGCGCAGAGCCCGCCGATCGGCCTCGGCGCCACTTCGAGCACGAAGACCCCCGACTCGTTGAGCCGGCACTCGGCGTGCACCGGTCCGTGCCTCAGGCCCAGCGCGGCAGCCGCATGCGCCATCGTGCCCGCGATGCCGCGTTGGACGTCGTGGTCCAGCCGCGGCGGTGTGACGTAGATCGTCTCCTCGAAGAACGGCCCGTCGAGCGGATCGGGCTTCTCGAAGATCGCAAGCACGCGCAGGCTGCCGCGCTCGAGCACACCCTCCAGGGCGAACTCCGCCCCTGGAACGAATCCTTCGATGAGGATGGTGTCGCGTTCGTGTGCGGGCGCTCGGCGCAGGTCCGGCGAGCGCAGCAGCCGCCGAACCCTCGCCAAGGCCGCTTCGAGCGAATCGACCGAATCGGCCCGAATGACGCCACGGCTGGCCGAGAGCCCGACGGGCTTGACCACGCACGGGAAGCGCAGGGCGTGTGCCACCGATCCCAGTTCGTCATCGATCCCCATCGCGACGAACCACGGCACCGGGAGTCCGGCGGCGAGCAGCCGTCCGCGTGTCTGCAGCTTGCTGGTCGCCGCCATCACCGCGGCTGGCGGGTGCCACGGCAACCCCAGGGCCAGGGCCGCGTGCGCTGCCAGGCGCGCCGGCCCATCACCGCCCGCGAGGACGCCGTCGATCGCCTGCGTGCGCGCCCGCTCGACGACCGCGCGCGCCGCGCCCTCCACGTCGTCGAACCTGACAGGGATCGCACCATCGCGCCACGGATCGTCCAGCGACCGGCACCGGTCCGTGGCGTACACGAGCTCGACGCCGAGCGCCTGCGCTGCCTGCTCGAACGCCCGTGCCTGATAACCCGTCGTCTGGGTGAAGAAGAGGATTCGCGCCACCTGACAACCTCGGAGAGATGATAGACTCCCGCGGCATGAGCGGCTTCAGTGGGCATCCTCGGGGCCTCTACGTGCTCTTCGGCACGGAGTTGTGGGAGCGCTATGGCTTCTACTCGATGATGGCGATCCTCACCCTGTACATGGACGAGCACCTGCGATTCTCGCAGCAGTTGTCGGGCCAGGTGTACGGGGGATACATCGGGGCAGTCTACTTCACGCCTCTGCTCGGGGGATTCCTCGCCGACCGCGTGCTCGGGTACAACCGATCGGTCGTCATCGGCGCCGTGCTGATGGGCGTCGGCTACGTGGCCCTCGCATCGGGCACGCTCCCGCTCTTCTTCACGGGGCTCGGCCTCGTGGCCTTGGGCAGCGGATTCCTCAAGCCGAACATCTCGACGATCGTCGGCAACTTGTACCGCGACAAGCCCCAGTTGCGCGATTCGGCGTTCAACCTGTTCTACATGGGCATCAACACTGGCGCGTTTCTCGCACCGATCGGTGTGGCGTGGCTCCGTGCCCGCTACGGCTGGCACGTGGCCATCGCCTCGTCTGCCGTCGGCATGCTACTCGCGCTCGTCACCTTCCTCGGGTTCAACCGCCACATCAGTGCGGCCGGTCAGCGCGTCCAGGACAGCGTGAACCCCGAGCCCGATCCTCCGGCCGACGAAGCGCGGCGCCGAACGGTGGCGCTGCTCGTCATCTTCGCGATCGCCGTCATCTTCTGGATCGCCTTCTACCAGAACGGTTTCACGCTGACGTTCTGGGCACGAGACTACACCGACCGCGTGGTGCTCGGTCGCGAGATCTCGCCGGAGACGTTCCAGTCGGTGAACCCGCTGGGCATCATTCTCTTTTCGCCGCTCCTGGTCCTTGCCTGGGGCTGGCTGCGGGATCGCGGCAGAGAGCCGTCGACCCCGGGGAAGATCCTCATCGGCATCCTGCTCACTTCCGCGTCGTTTGCGGTGATGGTGGGGGCCGCAACGGCTGCGGGCGCCGCCGGCCGGGTCTCGCCGATGTGGCTGGTGAGCAGCTACGCGTTCATCGCCCTCGGGGAAATCTGTCTCAGCCCGATGGGCCTGTCGCTCGTCTCG
>JAFNAJ010000311.1 GCA_017860085.1 Acidobacteriota bacterium
GCCGGCGGCGCGCACGGAGGGCCGGGCCACGGACACGGCGCGTGGCATGGCCCGCACGAGGCGCCGCGGTCGATGACCGTGCCGCTGATGGTGCTGGCCGTGGGTTCCGTGGTGGCGGGATTCGCCGGGGTGCCGGCCGTGCTTGGCGGCGGCAACGCGATCGAGACGTTCCTCGAACCGAGCTTCGTCGCGCACGCGGTTCCTGCAGGCGGGCAAGCGTCTCGCTTGCCCGCAGCGGCGGAGGCTTCGCTCGGCGCGCTGCCGGAGGCGGCCGGGGCGGCGCTCGCGGAGGGCCCGCACGAGCCCGCCGCCCACCTGTCGGCCGCGGGCGAGATCGGCCTGATGGCGCTGTCGGTGCTCCTCGGCGCCTTCGGCATCCTCGTGGCCTACCGGTTCTACGTCCAGCGGCCGCAGATCGCCGAGCGCCTGGCGGCGCGGTGGAAGACGCCGCACCGCGTCCTGACCAACAAGTACTACGTGGACGAACTGTACGGCGCCACCGTCGTCAGGGGAACGATGGCAAGCGCCGCCGGGCTGTGGGCGTTCGACCGGCGCGTCGTCGACGGCGCCGTGAACGGCTCGGGGTGGTTCACCATCCTGTCGTCGTGGGTCTCGCACCTGATCGACAAGTACCTCGTCGACGGCCTGGTGAACCTGGTCGGGTCGATCTTCCACGAGGCCAGTTTCGTGTTCCGGCGCCTGCAGACCGGGCTGATCCAGAACTACGCGCTGCTGATGCTCGTCGGCGTGTTCGCGTTCGTCAGCGTCTACCTGCTGTTCCGGTAAGGGAGCCGTAGAGAAGTTCATCCTATGAACAACGCCGCGCACTTCCCGTTACTGTCGCTGATTCTGTTCACGCCGCTCGCGGGCGCGATCCTGCTGCTGTTCGTCAACAAGCGGAGCGAGAACGCCATCCGCTGGATCGCCAACATCTTCGCGGCCGCCGGCTTCCTCGCGTCGCTGCCGCTCTGGTTCTGGTACGACACGAAGAGTCCTGCGTGGCAGTTCGTCGAGAAGCTGCCGTGGATCCCGTCGATCGGGGCCCAGTACTTCCTGGGCGTGGACGGCTTCAGCGTCCTGCTGATCCTGCTGACCACGATGATGGGCGTCATCGCGGTGCTCTCGTCGTGGACGGCGATCACGACGAGGGTCAAGGAGTACTACGTCTTCCTGCTCGTCCTCCAGACGGGCATGATCGGCGCGTTCGTGTCGCTCGACTTCCTGCTCTTCTTCCTGTTCTGGGAGGTGATGCTGGTCCCGATGTACTTCCTGATCGGGATCTGGGGCAGCGACCGGCGCCTTTACTCGGCAATCAAGTTCTTCCTCTACACCCTGGCCGGCAGCGTCGTGATGCTGCTGGGCATCCTGGCGATCTACTTCAGCTACCACACGATGACGGGCGTCTGGACGTTCGACGTCACCGAGTTCCAGCGCTTCAACCTCGACCGGAACCTCCAGTGGTGGGTGTTCCTGGCGTTCTTCCTGGGCTTCGCGATCAAGGTGCCGATGTTCCCGTTCCACACCTGGCTGCCGGACGCCCACACCGACGCCCCGACGGCGGGTTCCGTCATCCTGGCCGCCGTCCTCCTGAAGATGGGGACGTACGGCTTCATCCGGTTCAGCCTGCCGATCCTGCCGGACGCCTCGCGCGAGTTCGTGCCGATGATCGCGGTGCTGTCGATCATCGGCATCGTTTACGGGGCGCTCGTGGCCATGGCGCAGCGGGACTGGAAGCGCCTCGTGGCCTACTCCAGCGTCAGCCACATGGCGCTCGTCATGCTCGGCATGTTCGCGTTGAACCCGGCCGGCCTCAAGGGCAGCATCATCCAGCAGCTCAATCACGGCATCTCGACCGGCGCGCTGTTCCTGATCGTGGGCATCGTCTACGAGCGCCGCCACACGCGCATGATCTCGGAGTACACCGGGCTGTCGAGCGTGATGCCGGTGTATGCGGCCGTCTTCATGTTCATGATGCTCTCCTCGATCGGGCTGCCGGGCCTCAACGGCTTCGTCGGCGAGTTCCTGATCCTCCAGGGCGTCTTCGTCGTGAGCAAGGCGTGGGCCGCCGTCGCGGCGACCGGCATCGTCCTCGGCGCCGCCTACATGCTCTGGCTCTACCAGCGGACGATGTTCGGGACCGTGGAGAACCCGAAGAACGAGAAGCTCCCGGACCTGAACCTGCGGGAGGTGGCGACGTTCGTCCCGCTGATGATCATGGCCCTGTGGATCGGCCTCTATCCGAAGCCGTTCCTCGACTTCCTCGACACGTCGGTCGGCGCCGTCGTGGCGAGGGTCAGCCCGCAGTACTCCGGGCAGGCGGTCACGAAGCAGGCGGATTGCCCGGAGAACGTGGCGGTGAACAAGTTCGTCCTCGCCGGGTGTGAGACGCCGGCCGCCGCCCCGGCCGCGCCGCCGCCTCCCGGGAACGTCCAGCCGGCGCCCGGCTCCACGCCGCCGCCCGCCACACCGCTGAAGACGACGGGAGGACAGTGATGCCGGCCGGGTTCGTGGCGACCGACTTCTCGTACCTGCTGCCGGAGCTCGTGCTGACGGCGGCCGCGCTGGCCGTCCTCCTCGCCGACGCCTTCCTGCGGCCGGCCCGCCGGGACGTGCTCGGCTGGCTGAGCGTCGCCGGCCTGCTGGCGACGGCGCTGTGCGTGATGGTCGTGGCCGACGTTCACGGCACCGCCGGACGCGGCCTGGTCGCGATGGACGGCTTCGCCACCTTCTTCAAGCTCGTCTTCCTGTTCGCGGCCGTGGTCACCGTGCTGATGTCGATGCGCTTCCTCGACATCGAGGGCATGCGGCCGGGGCCGTACTACTTCCTGGTCCTGTGCGCCACGCTCGGCATGCTGTTCATGGCGAGCGGCATCGATCTCATCACGCTGTTCATCGGCCTCGAGACGATGGCGATCTCGTTCTACATCCTGACGGGCCTGCTCAAGCCGAACCGGCGATCGAACGAGGCGGCCATCAAGTACTTCCTGCTCGGCACCTTTTCGCTGGGGCTGCTGCTGTTCGGGTTCTCGCTGCTGTACGGCCTGTCCGGCTCGACGCACCTGCGGACCATCGCCACTGTCCTCGCGGGTCGCGAGAAGGACGCCTGGCTCATGCTCGCGGTGATCCTCACCGTGGCGGGCATCGGCTTCAAGATCGCCGCGGTGCCGTTCCACATGTGGGCGCCGGACGTGTACGAGGGCGCGCCGACGCCCATCACGGCGTTCCTGTCGGTGGGGTCGAAGGCTGCGTCCTTCGCCATGCTGCTCCGCATCTTCGTGGAGGGGCTGCCGTCGATGAACAGGGACTGGCAGCTGCTCTTCTACGCCCTCTCGGTCGTCACGATGACCGTGGGGAACGTCGCGGCCCTGACCCAGAGCAACACGAAGCGGCTGCTGGCCTATTCGTCGATCGCGCACGCGGGCTACCTGCTGATCGGCGTGGTGGCGGGCTCGCTCCGGGGCGTGACCGCGATCATGATCTACCTGTTCATCTACGCGTTCATGCAGCTCGGCGCGTTCGCCATTGTCGTGCTCCTGCGGCGGCGCGACGTGATCGGAGAGGAGCTGAAGGACCTGGGCGGCCTGTACTTCCGGGCACCGGCCGCCGCCCTGGCGATGCTCATCTTCATGCTGTCGCTGGGCGGCATCCCGCCGACCGCCGGGTTCATGGCGAAGTTCTGGCTCTTCAGCGCGGCCATCGACCGCGGATACGTATGGCTGGCGGTCATCGGCGTGCTGAACAGCGCCGTCTCGCTGTACTACTATCTCCGCGTGGTCGTGTTCATGTGGATGAAGGACGAGGCCGCCGGGTCCGAGCCGGTGATGTCGCCGGCGCTGGCCGTGGTGCTCGCCGTGGCGGTCGCGGGCACGCTCGCGCTCGGTGTCTACCCGCGGCCGCTCTTCGAGCTCGCCGCCTGGTCGGCCCGATCGCTCGGTACGGTGGGCATCGCCAGCATGATGCCCTGACCGCCTGTCATGTCCATGCCTGCCCCGAACGGCTCCGACCACGCAAAAGGCCTGAGAGGCCTTGGCCCGCTCAGCGCCGTCGGCTTCGCGTTCGTCCTCGCCATCGTCATCGGGTTTTTCGCGGGATACGGCCTGGACAGCTGGCTCGGCACGTCGCCGGTCTTTACGATCGTCTTCTTCTTCTTCGGCGTGGCTGCT
>JAFNAJ010000312.1 GCA_017860085.1 Acidobacteriota bacterium
TGCTCGTAGACCTCGAGCGAGGTCGTCCCCCCACTGATCGGCGGCAGTCCCCACGCGGGCGTGTTGATGAACTGACCCATCGCCTGCGACGAATCGCCCACGCTGATGAGCAGGTAGTACAGCACGTGCACGTCGGCCTTGCCGCTGGCGGGCGCCGGCACCATCCCTCGCTTGGCCAGTTCGCGGGCGACCGCCTCCGTGATGATCGGATCCACCTGCGCTTTCAGCTGCGCCGGGTCGTCGTCGGCGCTGATCAGCATCTTGACCTCGCCGGCGCCCGAGGGATACCAGGCCCACGTCTTCAACGTCCCGAAGTCGAACGTCTCGTCGTGCTGCACGCGGATCTTCACCTTGGCGTCGAGCGCGGGTGCGACCACGAACGCGAGGGCAACAGCGGCGCACATCACCGCGACGAACACCGCAACCCGCTGGCTACGGTCGACTCTGAGCTTCACGTGTTTCTCCTTCCCCCGGGGAATCACTGGTGGAGCGCGCGAGCGGCGTGGCTGCTGCCTCGAGCAGCGTTCCCGCCGTGACCAGCACGACCGGACCCACCACCAGGCCAATGAAGCCGAAGGCCGATACGCCGCCGAGCAGGCCGATGAAGACCAGCAGGCCGCTCATCGAGGCACGACCGCTGAGCAGAATGGGTCGCAGCACGTTGTCGACCATGCCGATGATGCCCACGCCGACGCCGGTCAGGACCAGGCCGCGCGTGACGTCGCCGGACGCGAACAGCCAGATCGCAGCCGGCACCCAGACAATCCATGAGCCCACCGCTGGCAGCAGCGAGAAGAACGCGGTGAGGACCCCGAGAAAGACCGGCGAGCCGAACCCGAGCAGCCAGAACGCGATGCCCGCAATGAGCCCCTGGCTGAACGCAACGGCGAAGCTCGCCCCGACGCTGGCGATGACGAGATCGTAGGTCTGCTGGAGCAGCCGATCACGTCGCGCGGGCTCGAACGGCAGCAACTCGCGGACCTGCGACACGATGCTCTTGCCATCGCGCAGCAGGAAGAACAAAGCAAACAGGATGACGAAGATCTGGAAGAGGGCGCTGGCGATGTTGGCCACGAAGGAGCCGGCGCTCGAGGCGAGGAAGCCGGCGATGGCGTGGAGCGCCTGGCGGATCAGCGCGAGCGGGTCGTCGGGCAACTCGAACGGCACGCGATGCCGGATCGCGTCCCAGATCTCCTGGAGCCGCGCCGGCGTGTCCGCGGCGAAGCCGGTATCACGCGCCAGGGAGACCATGCGCGTCGCCTCCTGGGCGAGAACGGCGATGACGGTGACCAGCGGGCCGATGATCAACACGAACGCCAGGAGCGTGGTCGCCAGCGCGGCGCCGGTCGTCCCGAGGCGTGGCGTGAGGCGCTTGAACAACGGGGCGAGCAGCATCGCGAACACGGCCGCCCAGGCCAGCGCACCGAGAAACGGACCGACGACGAGAAAGCTCAGGTAGGCGACGAGCAGAACGACCGCGTAGAACAGCAGCCGCACGAAGCGGTCGCGTTCGGTGTCGGTGCTCATGCCGGAAGACCCCTGCGGCCTAGCCCTTGGCGGCCTTGCGCGACTGCCGCACCTTCGTGCCACCGGAACGTCGGCCGTTTCCCTCGCCCAGCAGGGCCTCGCGCGCCGCCGCGAGGTCTTTCCTCTTCGCGTCATCGACCGCCGGGAACTTGAGGTCGAGCGGTCTCATCGTCTCGTAGACGGCGCCAGCCACCACGAGCCGCGCAAACCACTTCTTGTCGGCGGGGACGACATACCAGGGCGCATGCTCCGATGCCGTGTGGCGGATCATGTCCTCGTAGGCGTCCATGTACTCGTTCCAGTGGCTCCGCTCCTTCGCGTCGGCCAGCGAGAACTTCCAGTTCTTCTCGGGGCGCTCGAGCCGTTCGAGGAAACGCGCCTTCTGCTCCTTGCTCGACACGTGCAGGAAGAACTTCGCGATGGCATAGCCGTTGCGCGCGAGGTAGCGCTCGAAGGCGACGATGTCCTCGAATCGCTCTTCCCAGATGTCCTTGGTGACGAGCTTCTTCGGGACCTTCTGTTTCTCGAGGATCTCGGGGTGCACCCGCACGACCAGCACTTCTTCGTAGTACGACCGGTTGAAGATGCCAATCCGGCCGCGCTCTGGGAGCGAGCGGGTCGTGCGCCACAGGAAGTCGTGGTCGATTTCCTCGGCCGACGGGGCCTTGAACGCGTAGACCTGGGTGCCCTGCGGGTTGATGCCCGACATCACGTGCTTGATGGCGCCGTCCTTGCCGGCCGCGTCCATGGCCTGGAACATGAGCAGCACGCCCCACTGGTCCTGCGCGTAGAGCTTCTCCTGCATCTCCGCGAGCACCTGGATGCCGCGCTGGAGATAGCTGACCGCCTGCTCCTTCGACTTGAGCCCCCGGGTGTCGGCGGGGTCGATGTCCTTCAGTCGAAACTTCTTGCCGTCGGTCACCCGGAACGGCGTGAGAAACCGGTCGATGGCCTTCTGGTCGGGGCCGCTCAGCTTGTCTGGCATTGAGACTCCTTGGTCGGCCCCCAACTATAGCGCATCGGACGCGGGCGCACGCCTGGGGCTGTCTTGTGACAAGCTTGGGGAACTCGAGAGGGCAACCCCATGTCGACGGAGCCGAGCAAGACGAAGATTGTCGCGACGATTGGGCCGGCGTCGAACGCGCAGCCCGTGATGGAGCGCCTCATCCAGGCGGGGATGAACGTGGCCCGGCTCAACTTCTCCCACGGCGACTTCGAAGGGCACCGGGCCGTCGTCGCGTCGTTGCGCGCGGCGTCTCGCGCCGTGGGCCGGCGCGTGGCCATCATGGCCGACCTGCCGGGCCCGAAGATGCGCATCGGCGAGCTGGCGGAAGAACCGATCACGCTGCAGCCCGGCGCGACCATCGAGCTGACGACGCGCAAGGAGGTTGGCCATGCCGGGCGCGTGTCGGTGTCGTTCGATCGCCTCCCGCGCGTGGTGAAGGCTGGCGATGCCCTCTATCTGAACGACGGCATCATCCACCTGGTGGTGAAGGCCGTCGACGGCGACTCCGTGCGGTGCCAGGTGGTGGCTGGCGGCGAGCTGCGCTCGCGCAAGGGGCTCAACCTGCCCGGCATCGACCTGGGAATGAGCGCGTTCACCGACCGCGACCGCGAGTGCCTGGCCTTCGCGTTGTCGGCGGGGGTGGACGCGGTGAGCCAGTCGTTCGTCGCCACCGGAGCCGACGTCCAGGCGGTCCGAGAGGCCGCCGCAAGGCTGGGGCACCGCCCCTTCGTGATCGCCAAGATCGAACGCGCGATTGCGCTGGAGCACGTTGACGACATCCTCGACGCCGCGGATGGGGTGATGATTGCGCGGGGCGATCTCGGAGTGGAGATCCCGATCGAGCAAATCGCCGTCGTGCAGAAGGGCTTGACGCGAAAGGCGCACTTCCGCGGCAAGCCGGTGATCACGGCGACCCAGATGCTCGAGTCGATGATTACGAGCAGCCGGCCGACCAGGGCCGAGGCCACCGACGTCGCCAATGCCGTGTATGACGGGACCGATGCGGTGATGCTCTCGGGCGAGTCGGCGGTGGGACAGTACCCCGTGGAAGCGGTCGCGATGCTCGGCCGCATCGCGCGCGAGGTGGAGCCGTTTCGACCTGGCGCGTGGGTCCGGCAGCGGCTGCATGAGGTTGTGAGCGACGAGCCGTCGAGCGCCACCGACGTGCTGGCGCTCAGCATCGAGTCGGCCGTCGAGCGTCTCGCGCCGCAGGCTGTCGTCGCCGCAACACGCACTGGCAATACGGCCCGCAACATCACGCGGTTTCGCCTGCCGGCTTGGGTACTGGGTGTCTCGACGCACGAGGACACCTGCCAGCACCTGCTGTTTTCGTACGGGGTGACGCCCGTGCACGTGCAGGAGCTGCCGGACGACTGGCGCGCGTTCGCCCGCGAGTGGCTCGCCGCCCGCGGCAAGGAAGCCAGCGGGGTCGTCATCGTCTGTGCCGGTCCTTCACCGAAGCATCCCGAGGCGAGCCCACGGATGGAAATCGCCACCCTCTGACCCAGAGGCCCATTTCCCTGAGGAGGTCGCGTGCGAGGATCGTTCGGGATCGACCCGCGTGTCTGGCTGTTGTCCGGGCTGGCGACCCTTGCCGTGCCGCCCGCGGCGGTTGGCCT
>JAFNAJ010000313.1 GCA_017860085.1 Acidobacteriota bacterium
GTCAGCGTCTCGGGGATGTCCGTCTCGAGGCTCGCGGTGAGATCGTGCAAGCGCTCGCCGGCGCGGCGCCTCGCCTCCGGCGTCCAATCCGCGGTCGCGGCATCGCTTTCCAGCCACGTGGCGCTGGCCACGGTGTATTCGACTGAACCACGCAGGCGCGACGCCACGGGCCGGCTGATCGCTACGCCCCACCCTGATGCCCGCGCGTCGCCGCCGGTCGCCGTGAAGTAGTGGCCAAGATCGCTGCGCGGTCGGTCGGCAATGCGCATGTCGAACACGGTGACAATCTGGTCATCCACCTGCTGGTGGAACCCACGGGCACTCACCACGTACGCCCCGACCTGTCGTTCGAACGCCACCTCGACGCTGCGCGTCTCCTGCGGCGTGAACTCGGTGCCCGGCAACGGGGCGAACGTGCGCTGCGGCGGCAACCACATGCCGGCAAACTGCGCGGGGACGAACTCCTCTGCACCGGGCGCCCGCATCGTGCGCGACACGGATGCCCGCACCCACGATCCATCGCCGGCCGCGAGGCGGAGCGCCATCGACGGGCTCGCGAGGTTCCCACGCTCGAGGTAGCCGTAGTGGCCATAGTGCAGGCCGTAGTCGAGCGTCGCCTTCCGCGACAGGCTCCAGCGGTCCTTGGCGTGCACGCTCCCCACGTAGCGCATGCCGTCGCTCAGGGCCTCGATCGCGGCCAGGTTGCCGCCGGTGTACTCCTGGGTGCTGAAGCTCGCGCCGACCTCGAGCGTGTGCCGGGTCGCCAGCAGCGTGGTATACGACCCCCCCACGACCCACGACGACAGATCGCTGGCCGCCATGGCACCTTGCGCGGCCCACGACCCATTCCGTCCGGCCGGCGCCCCGATGGCGACGTGCGTCACCCCCGTGCGCGATGGCTCACTGAAGAGCTGGGCCGCGGAATCGAACGAGCTCGTCGTGATCAGGTTCACCTGGCCTGCAAACGGCAGCGACCAGTTCGCCTGTCCGGACCCGGCCATCGCGACCTGTCCCGACGGGCGGCTCACGGCCTCCACGGTCTCCGTGTCAATCTCGACCTGCCCCGTGGCATCTCTCAGCACCGACCGCTTCAAGTGACGCAGGCGCCACGCCACCGGCGTGTGTTCGTGAATGTCGCCGCCTGGATCGGCCACGACCTCTCCCTGCTCCGCGACCGGCGCGAGGTCCCCGCGCGTCTCGCCAGCGGTACCGACCGCCGCAGCCAGCACGTTCAGTGCGTCACCCGACTCCATCGGAATCGCGACGTCGAGCCGCCGCAGGCGAAAGCCCTGCCGCGCCGTGCCAGCGGGCAGCACCTGCACCAATGTCCGCTTCGATGCCAGGTGACCAGGGTGCTGTGCTCTGACCAGGTAGGCGCCGGGTCGGAGGTCGTTCAGTGAGTACCGCCCCTCGCGGTCCGACACCGCGAAGAGCAGGTCGCTGCCCTGCACCGAGACTGCCGCACCGGGCAGCGGAGCGCCACGCTCATCGGTGACCATGCCCTCGAGGCGTCCGGGAAACACCAGCGCGGTTCGCACCACGGCCCCGCGCGCCTCAGTGATTCGTGGCTGGTCATGTTCCGACGACCGCGCCAGGGCCGGCTGCGAGCAGGCGATGCCCGTCACGACGATGACCGACGCGAGGTATCGGCTGCGCTGGGCCATGGGCAACTCCAGGGAACCCTGTCCGATTCCTACGGCTCCGCCACCGAGAAGGTCACGTTGCGGTTGATCGTCGACGACGACCGGTTGTCGGTGACCTTAATCTCCAGCCGGTAGTCGCCGGCGGGGAAACTCGTGAGCGGGATCGACTGTCCTGCCGAAATGACGTGGCCCATCTCGGCGTCCCACGCCGCCGGCAGCGTCTTCGCGTTGAACTGCTGAGGATTGGTCTTGTTGAAGTACTTCTCCTCAGCGCCGTCCTTGCGGTAAAAGGCGTACTCCACCGTCAGGTCGGGCTTCTTCTCCTGAATGGTCGCGTTGTAGACCTGGAAGTACGTCGTGAACTCGTCGGCCTTCTTGTACTTCCCGTCAAACGACGGCACCATCTCAATCGAGCCCATGATGTACGGGCGCTCGCGCTGGATTTCTGGCGTCACCTGGCCCGGGACGTCCTCGACCTTTCGCACGAGCAGTATCGAGCTCGTGGTCAGGCCTGTGGCCGAGTAGTTCTCCACGACCAACTCGCCCTTGAACACCGCGACGGGTACCGGCTGCTTCTCCTTGCCGATCTCTCCCGCGAACGGCCGCATGGCAACGTAAACGTCATACGTGCCCCCGGACAACTGCAGCACGCGGGTCAGCGTCAGCCCACCGTCCGGACCGCTCGCCTTGAGGTCGGTGTAGTAGAAGTCCTGCCAGGGGTACTGCGCCTTCTCCGCTTCCTTCTCGGGTGGGGTCGCGCCCTTGGGCGCCGCTCTCAGCATGACCGCCATTGTGCCGGCCGGCAGCTTGCCCGGCTCGACGATGACGGTGTAAGGCATGTAAGCCTTGCCATCCCCGGCCCGCAAGACGTCGTTCCGCCAGACGACACGGGGCCCCGCCGGCCCGGCCACCGGCGCGTCCTTCCCGGACGGGCTGACGGTGAACATCGCCGTGCCGGGGGCGATGCCCGAGGCCATTGCGTGGTCGACCACCCTCATGAGGGACTGGGCGGCCTTCTGCTGATTCTCCCTGAGCTTCTTGTCGTCCTTGCTCTGGGCCACGACCGGCGCCGAGAGGGCCAGCGCCACGATGGGGGCGAGGATCACCACGAGGTGACGGGTTGCGCGTGCTGTCATGAATGCATACTCCGGGTACAGTAGTAGAGAGATAAAGACAGGTAGATCATAGGCGACGGCCCTGCGCAAGTCAAACCACTGAGGAGGTGGACTTTGCGTCCGCCGGCGGGGCCGCCAGCACGTGCTATCATCGCCCTATCCGCCCCCCCTGTCGCACCCTGTACCCGGGCCAGACATCATGCCAGACGACGCCCTCGTCATCGTGCTCGCCGGCGGCGCCGGCGAGCGGCTGCACCCCCTAACCAGGGAGCGGGCCAAGCCGGCCGTCTACTTCGGCGGCCCCTACCGGATCGTCGACTTCACGCTGTCGAACTGCCTGAACTCCGGCCTGCGCCGGATCTTCATCGTGACGCAGTACAAGTCGCTCTCCCTGAACCGGCACATCCGCATGGGCTGGAGCGTCGTTGCTGAGGAGTTGGGCGAGTTCGTCGAGATCCTGCCGCCGCAGAAGCGGGTGGGTGAACACTGGTACCTGGGCACGGCTGACGCGGTGTACCAGAACCTCTACTCCATCGTCCGCGAGGACCCGCGCCAGATCGTCGTGCTCTCGGGGGATCACGTCTACAAGATGGACTACGGCAAGATGCTCCGGGCCCACCAGGAGCGGGGCGCCTCGGTCACCATCGCCGCCATCGAGGTCCCCGTGGAGGACGCGCGGCGGTTCGGCGTGCTGAGCATCGACGCCAGCCAGCAGGTCGTCGGCTTCGAGGAAAAGCCGCTCGCGGCCGACCCGTTGCCCGACAGTCCTGGCAAGGTGCTGGCGTCGATGGGCATCTACATCTTCGAAGCGCCGGTGCTCATCCGGGCGCTCGAGGAGGATGCCAGCCGCGCGACCAACCACGACTTCGGCAAGGACATTCTGCCGTCGCTGTTCCAGAACGTCCCTGTCTATGCCTACCGCTTCTACGACGAGAACAAGAAAGCGGCCAAGTATTGGCGCGACATCGGGACGATCGACGCGTACTACGACGCGAACATGGACCTGTGCCACGTCAACCCGGAGTTCAACCTCTATGACCCGGAGTGGCCCCTGCGAACGTACCAGTTGCAGGCGCCGCCGGCGAAGTTCGTGTTCGCCCAGCAGGGTCGCCGGTGCGGCGAGGCCCTCGACTCGATCGTCTCGGCCGGCTGCATCATCTCCGGCAGTCGTGTCATGGGCAGCGTGCTGTGCCCAAACGTGCGCGTGCACTCCTTCTGCGACATCGTTGGCTCGATCTTGATGCCGGGGGTGCGGATCGGGCGGCACGTGCGACTGCGTCGGGTGATCGTCGACCGCGACGTGACGATCCCGCGCGGCGCGGTGATTGGGTACAACGCTGACGAAGACCGCAGGCGCCACACCGTAGCCGTCGCCAGAGGCGTTGGCGTTTGAGGCGGAAGCCGACCGGGCCGGCAGCAACGGGTAGCGGCGCGGCGGTGTGACAGACTGGCTGCGCGGACGACCGCGATTGAGCGGCCGCTCGCGAGGGAGGCATGCATCGTGAAGATCACACGCGTGACGGCGCGAGAGATTCTCGACTCGCGCGGCAATCCGACCGTCGAAGTCGACCTCAAGGCCGAAGGAGGGTTCGGACGGGCCGCTGTGCCCTCGGGCGCCTCGACCGGCCAGCGTGAGGCGCTGGAACTCAGGGACGGGGACAAGGCTCGCTACCTCGGCAAGGGCGTGCGCCGGGCCGTGACCAACATCAACGGTGAGATTGCGAGCGCGCTCGTCGGCAAGGACCTCGACCAGCGGGGCATTGACCGGCTCCTCATCGATCTCGACGGCACCCCCAACAAGAGCCGCCTCGGTGCCAACGCCCTGCTTGGCGTGTCGATGGCCGCCGCGCGGGCGGGCGCGGCCGTGGCGGGTGTACCGCTCTACGAGCACTTTGGCGCGCTGCGCGCCGCCGTGGCGGGCGGCGGCCGCCCGGCGCTGCTGCCGGCCCCGATGATGAACATCCTCAACGGGGGCGCCCACGCCGACAGCAACGTCGACTTCCAGGAGTTCATGGCCATGCCGCTCGGCGTGACGTCGTTCGCCGAAGCGCTTCGGGCCGGCGCCGAGATCTTCCACGCGCTGCGCAGCATCCTGAAGCAGCGCGGCCTGTCGACGGGCGTCGGCGACGAGGGCGGCTTCGCCCCGAGCCTGCGGTCGAATCGCGAGGCCATTGAATCGGTGATGGAGGCCATCGCGAAGGCAGGTTTCACGCCGGGCAAGGAGGTCTTCATCGCGCTCGACCCGGCCGCCAGCGAGTTCTACGACGAGGAGTCCAAGCAGTACGTCCTCGCCAAGTCAGGCGAGGCGTCCCGGAGCAGCGCCGAAATGGTCGAGCTCTGGGCCGACTGGGTGCGGCAGTACCCCATCGTGTCGATCGAGGACGGACTGGCCGAGGGCGACTGGGAGGGGTGGCGGCTGCTCACCAAGACGCTGGGCGACAAGATCCAGTTGGTCGGCGACGACCTGTTCGTGACCAACTCCTCCATCCTGCGCGACGGCATCGCGCAAGGCGTCGCCAACGCGATCCTGATCAAGCTCAACCAGATCGGCACCGTCAGCGAGACGCTCGACGCGATGGCGATGGCCTGGCAGGCTGACTACACGGCGATCGTGTCTCACCGGTCGGGCGAGACCGAAGACACGACCATCGCCGACCTGGCGGTCGGCAGCGAGGCGGGTCAGATCAAGACGGGCTCAGCGAGCCGTACCGACCGCGTGGCCAAGTACAACCAGTTGCTGCGGATCGAGGAGGCGCTCGGCGCCAACGCCAGATACGCCGGTCGCCACGCGATTCGACAGCTCAACCGGCAGGGGTGAGTCTAGCTCTGCTCCTGGTCGACCTCGACCGGGTCGTCGGGCGCGATCCTGAGCGAGCGCAGGAACCGGCGATCGTTGGCGTTCATGCCGAGACGGGGGCCGCCGCGCTTCGCGCGGTCGCGCGGGCCGCGCGCACCGGCCGCGTGCCGCGCGGCAAAGCCCACGACGGCCTCGAGCGAGACGTGCATCTCGTATCCGGCGGCGCGCGCCCGTTCGCGGCAGGCCTCGATTCGCGGATCGGCCGCCACCAAGGCCGCAATGGCATCGGCCATCTCGCGCGCGAGCCGGTTGACCGTGTCGTCCATCAGGTCGCGTGTCGTGAGGGGGGATGAAATGTCGCGGCATTCTGGCATGCACCCCCAGGGGTGTCAAGGCAACGCCCGCCTGCGCTGGCGCGTGGGATAGAATCGAGGCGCATGTCATCCCCGGTCCTGTACCGACCAGAAGACCTCAGCGGGTGGGACGCCGAACGCGATCTCGGCTACCCGGGGGAGTTCCCGTTCACGCGCGGCATCCAGCCCACGATGTACCGGGGCCGCCTGTGGACCATGCGACAGTACGCGGGCTTCGGCACGGCCTCAGAGTCGAACGCGCGCTACCGCTACCTGCTGTCCCAGGGTGTCACCGGCCTGAGCGTGGCTTTCGACCTGCCGACGCAGATCGGGTACGACTCCGATCACCCGCTGGCGGCCGGCGAGGTGGGTCGGGTCGGCGTGGCCATCGACTCTCTCGACGACATGGAGGAGCTCTTCGGCGGCATCCCGCTCGGAGACGTGTCGACCTCGATGACCATCAACGCGACGGCCATCATCCTCCTGTCGCTCTACATCGCGGTTGCCAGGCGCCAGGGCGTCCCGCTGCGCAAGCTCTCGGGCACCGTGCAGAACGACGTCCTCAAGGAGTACGTCGCGCGGGGCACCTACATCTACCCGCCCCGCGCGTCGCTGCGCATCATCACCGACATCTTCGCCTACTGCGAGCGCGAGCTGCCCAACTGGAACACGATCTCGATCAGCGGCTATCACATCCGCGAGGCGGGCTCGACGGCCGTGCAGGAGGTGGCGTTCACCTTCGCCAACGCCCTCGCCTACGTACAGGCCGCGATCGCGGCCGGCCTCGACGTCAACGCCCTCGGACAGCGCCTCTCGTTCTTCTTCGCCTGCCACAACGACTTCCTCGAGGAGGTCGCCAAGTTCCGCGCGGCGCGTCGCCTGTGGGCGCGGCTGATGCGCGACCGCTTCGGCGTCACGAATCCCAGAGCCCAGCAGCTGCGGTTCCATACGCAGACCGCCGGCAGCACGCTCACGGCGCAGCAGCCGGACAACAACATCGTACGCGTGGCCCTGCAGGCCATGGCGGCGGTGCTCGGGGGCACGCAGTCGTTGCACTGCAACGGTCGGGACGAGGCTCTTGCGCTGCCAACCGAGGAGTCGGCGCGCATCGCGCTTCGCACTCAGCAGGTGGTGGCCTACGAGAGCGGCGTGGTGAACACGGTCGATCCGGTCGCCGGCGCCTGGGCCATCGAGCGCCTCACCGACGAGATCGAGCAGCAGGCCATGGCGCTGCTCGAGAAGATCGAACGGCTCGGCGGTACGCTGGCCGCCATCGAGACCGGCGCCATCCAGCGGGAGATTCAGGACTCGGCCTACCGCACGCAGCAAGCCATCGATCGGGGCGACCAGGTGGTCGTTGGCATCAACCGCTTCGTCGATGAGACACCCTCTTCGATCGAGGTGCTCCAGATCGACCCCGAGGTCGAGCGTCGTCAAACAGACCGGGTGCGCGCCGTGCGCGCGACACGCGACCAGGCCTCGTGCGCGACAGCCCTCGAGGCCGTCGCGGCGGCGGCGCGTGACGGCTCGAACCTCGTCCCGCCGATCATCACCGCCGTCGAAGCAAAGGCCACCGTCGGCGAGGTGTCTGACGCGATGCGCCGGGTCTTCGGCGAGTACCAGGACACCTCGGTCGGCTGATGGCCTCAGGCACTGCGCCACGGTCGCCAGGCGACGCCACTCCTCCCGCACTGCTCGTTGTCGAAGGGTTGACCACGTCGTTCCCGGCGGGTGGCCGCCTCGTCCCTGCGGTCAACGACATCAGCTTCTCGGTCGGCCGTGGCGAGACGCTCGGGCTCGTTGGCGAGTCTGGGTGTGGCAAGTCCCTCACCGCCCTGTCGATCCTCCGTCTCGTTCCGCCCCCCGGACGCATCGTCGGTGGCGCGATCAGGCTCGAAGGTCGGGACCTCATGGCCCTCAACGAGTCGGACATGGCCGAGGTGCGGGGCTCTCGCATTGGCCTCGTGTTCCAGGAGCCGGCCACCGCACTCAACCCGGTGTTCACGATCGGCGACCAGATCGCCGAGACGCTTCGGGTCCACGGCGCGGCCACCCGGCAGGCCGCCAGGGCGCGC
>JAFNAJ010000314.1 GCA_017860085.1 Acidobacteriota bacterium
CGCGTTCAAGGCCAACCACGGGCTCGACCGCCTGGTGATGATCTGGTGCGGCAGCACCGAGATCTACATGACCGAGTCGCCCGCGCACCAGTCGATCGAGTCGTTCGAGCGTGCGCGCGAGGCCAACGACCCGTCGATTCCGTCCAGCATGGTGTACGCCTACGCGGCGCTCAAGGAAGGCATCCCCTACGCGAACGGCGCGCCCAACCTGTCGGTCGACGTGCCCGCCCTCGTGTCGCTGGCCCATGAGCACCGGGCGCCGGTGGCCGGCAAGGACTTCAAGACGGGCCAGACGCTCATCAAGACCGTGATCGCGCCTGGACTCAAGGCCCGCTTGATCGGCATCAGCGGCTGGTACTCGACGAACATCCTGGGCAACCGCGACGGCGAGGTGCTCGACGATCCCGAGTCGTTCAAGACGAAGGAAGAGAGCAAGAAGTCGGTGCTCGACTACATCCTGCAGCCCGACCTCTACCCGCAGCTCTACAAGGATCTCTGCCACGTCGTGCGCATCAACTACTACCCGCCGCGCGGCGACAACAAGGAGGGGTGGGACAACGTCGACCTGGTCGGGTGGCTGGGCTACCCGATGCAGCTCAAGATCAACTTCCTGTGCCGCGACAGCATTCTGGCCGCGCCCATCGTGCTCGACCTCGTGCTCTTCATGGATCTCGCACGACGGTCGGGGATGTTCGGCATCCAGGAGTGGCTCTCGTTCTACTTCAAGAGCCCGATGCACGCACCGGGCCTCTACCCCGAGCACGACCTGTTCATCCAGCTGATGAAGCTGAAGAACACCCTGCGGTTCATCAAGGGCGAGGATCTCATCACCCACCTGGGGCTCGAGTACTACGACTGACCAGATGGCCTCTTCGAAGCTCCAGCCCGCACTGCTGGGAGGAGCGTTCATTGGCGTCCTCTCGGCCCTGCCCATTGTCAGCGCAGGCAACGTCTGCTGCTGCCTGTGGATGGTGACGGGCGGGGCGTTGACGGCCTGGGTGATGCAGCAGCGCCAGGAGGGGCCCATCTCGTTCGGGGATGGGGCGGCGGCCGGCTTCCTGGCTGGCATCGTTGGCGCCTTCGTGTATGCCGTGGTGGCGGCCGTCCTGGTGCCGGTGCTCTCGCCCCTGCGCGAAGCGGGGCTGGACCAGATGCTCAGCGACATGCCCGACCTCTCGCCCGAGGCGCGCGAACTGATGGACATGGCCCGGGGGCCTGCGGTCGGCGTGGCGGTGGGGTTCGTGCTGCAGCTGGGTTTCGGGATGATCTTCTCCACGATTGGGGGACTGTTGGGGGCCCTCTTGTTCAGGAAAGCGCCGCCCCCGGCGCCGCCGGTCGGGCCTCCACCGCCCCCGTTGCCTGATGCCCTTCCACCCAGTCCGCAGCCTTAGCGCGGCGATCGGCCTCGCGCTGCTGTGCACCGCCTGCGGTGAGGCGCCGGTCGTGCCTGCCGAGACGCCGGCGCCCAGGACCGGTCCCACCAACCCCCTTGGGGTCGAACTGGTCGAGGTCGTGCGGCTCTCACGCGACGTTGTCGAGGTGAGGCTCGCGCTCGTCAATCGCGGCACGGAGCCGTTGGACATCGGACCCCGGTTTGCCCAGCGCGAGGCGGACGCGGCCGCCGTGTCGGGGATGGTTCTCGTGGAGCGTGCGGCGCGGAAGAAATCGTTCGTGCTGCGCGATGCCCGAGACCGGCCACTCTGCAGCACCGGCCTCGCCCCCCTCGCGCCTGGGGACCGGTACACCGTCTGGGCGCGGTTTCCGGCCCCCGGGAGCCCGACCGTTGTCGTGGAACTGCCCGGTCTGCCACCTCTCGCGCCGGTGGCCGTCCCCCCGCCAGGGTCGCCGTAACTGGCTGGAGGTCCATCGGTTGGCGCGGTCCGTTGAGCCGGGGCCCGGGAACCCGGGCGGGCCTCCGTCCGTCTGTATTCCCGTGGCCGGAGCGCGCCGGCCTGTCGGTATAAGATCGCCATCCGAGCGGAGAATCATGGCACTCATAGAAACGCAGGACCTGTGGAAGACATACGTGATGGGCTCGGAGGAAATCCACGCGTTGCGGGGCGTGAGCCTGGAGCTCGACCGGGGGGAGTACGTCGCCATCATGGGTCCGTCGGGTTCCGGCAAGTCGACCCTGATGAACCTGATCGGGTGTCTCGATACCCCCACCAAGGGCACCTACATGCTGAACGGCAAGAGGGTGTCCGACATGAACGATGACGAGCTGGCGCGGATTCGGAACGAGGAGATCGGCTTCGTCTTCCAGACGTTCAACCTGCTCCCGCGGGCCACGGCGCTCCACAACGTCGAGCTTCCCCTCATCTACGCCGGCATGTCGGCCCGGGAGCGCTCCGAGCAGGCGCGACTCGCGCTCGAGAAGGTGGACCTCCTCAACCGCATGACGCACCGCCCCAACGAGCTGTCAGGTGGGCAGCGACAGCGCGTGGCCATCGCGCGGGCGCTCGTCAACAACCCGTCGATCCTGCTGGCGGACGAGCCCACGGGGAACCTCGACTCGAAAACCGGCGCCGAGATCATGGATCTCTTCGAGCGGCTCCACCGTGCGGGCAACACCATCGTGCTCGTGACCCACGAGGCCGATATCGCGGCGCACGCCCATCGCGTAATTCACATTCGTGACGGCCAGATCTCCGATGACGTGCGACGGGCGGCCTGAGCGACAGCCCCGCGCCCGTCATATGCCTTCGCACCGACCGGGCCGAGGATCCTCGGCGCCATACGTCCCCCCTGTTCATTGAGGAGCGTTCCTTATGCGTGACGTTTTTCGTCTTGCCGCAGCCTGGAGGTGGTCCAGCGTGATTGGGCTCACCGCCATCGCCCTGGTGACCATCAGCGGGCCCGCAGGTGCCGAGATCGTACCGGCGGGTCAGACCGCGACGCAGGCCCGGCCCACCGCGGCTCCGGCAGCCAAGCAGCCGCCCATCATCGACCGCGAACTGTTCTTCGGCGACCCCGAGATCAGTGGGGCCCAGCTCTCGCCCGATGGCAAGTGGATGGCGTTCAGCAAACCGCTCAACGGCACCCGCAACATCTGGGTCAAGACCGTCGACGAGCCGTTCGAGAAGGCCCGCCCGCTGACGGCCGACACCAAGCGGCCCGTCCCCGCGTTCTTCTGGAGCCGCGACAGCCGGTTCATCCTGTTCGTGCAGGACCAGGCAGGCGACGAGAACTACAACGTCTACGCGGTGAATCCCGCGGAATCGCCGGCGGCCGGCGCCGCGGTCCCCGCTGCCCGCAATCTGACGGCGGCCAAGGGTGTCCGCGCGTTCATCTATGCCGTTCCCAAGAGCGACCCCGACGTCATCTACGTCGGTCTCAACGATCGCGACGCGGCATGGCACGACCTCTACAAGGTGACGATCTCCACCGGCGAGCGCACCCAACTGCGCAAGAACACCGACAGATTCACCAGCTGGATCTTCGACAGGAAGGATCAGCTTCGCCTGGCGACGCGGTCTGCCAGTAACGGCGATACCGAGGTGCTGCGGGTCGAGCCCGAAGGGTTCACGAAGATCTACTCGTGCAGCGTGTTCGAGACGTGCGGGCCGGTGCGGTTCCACGAGGACGGCGTCAGGGTCTACATGGAAACCAACAAGGGGGGCGTGGACCTGACGCGCCTCGTGCTCTTCAACATCCAGACCGGCGCGGAAGAGCTCGTGGAGTCGGACCCGAAGAACCGCGTCGATTTCGGCAGCGCCGTGTTCTCGGAGAAGACCAACGCGCTGCTCGCCACCGTCTACGAGGACGAGCGGCGGCGCGTCTACTTCCGCGACAAGGCCTTCGAGGCCGACTACCGCCTCGTCGAGAAGCAGTTGCCTGAGAAGGACCTCACTTTCCGATCGCCGACCGACGACGAGCGGTTCTGGATCGTGTCGGCGGGGAGCGATGTCGAGCCCGGCGAGGCCTACATCTTCGATCACCAGACGAAGAAGCTCACGCGCCAGTATCGCGTCTGGGAGAAGCTGCCGCGCGAGGCCCTCGCACCGATGACGGCGGTCAGCTATCCCTCGTCGGACAGCCTGGAGATCCCGGCCTTCCTGACGCTGCCGAAGGGCATCGAGCCGAAGAACCTGCCCGCTATCGTGTTTCCTCACGGCGG
>JAFNAJ010000315.1 GCA_017860085.1 Acidobacteriota bacterium
GCCGACGATCGGCTTCGGCCAGACCCGGTAGGTCCAAGGCTCGAAAGAGCGCAGCCCCCGGTGCTGCTGGTAGAACCGCGGCCTGAAGCGGAGCACGATGTCCGAGCCGCGGGCCTCGAGGGCGAATGTACGACCGCCGGCGCCGTCACTTGCGGGCGTCACGCGTGTCGTGGTCCGAGGTTGGTCGTCGACCGACAGCACCCAGTCCCACCGGCGGTCGTACACAGCCTGGTTGAGCAGGCTCCGGCTGAGACCCGAGCTGTGACGCACGACGGGACGTGTGACGTTCGGCCGATCCGACTCGACGGGAAACGCCTCGTCACTCGCCGCGATCGCTCCCCGCAACTCGAGCGCGGGTCCCAACCGCCGCGCGTAGAACGCGATCGCCTGGTCGACCGCTCCACCCGAGCGGGCCACCGAGGGTGTCACCGCGGCCAGTGCCTCGGGGTTGCTGATACGCCCTTCGAAGATCAGCGTCCCCTGGTAGCGCAGCCGGATGGTGTCTCCGTCGATCCGAAGCTCGGCCGCTTCGTTCGGCGGGACCACCGGCGACGAGGACGGCGCCTGAATGGCGGCGACGAGCCCAAGGGTGAAAATGAGACGCGGCAGGAATGGCACCCGCCGATTCTAGCCCCTGCTGCCCTAGCTGGTGGGCTTGGGAAGCCTGCCTTCCGCCTCGAGCCGCTCGACGACGAGCGTGTAGGCCACGTAGTACTTGTAGATGTTGCTGACGTAGGTCACCGTCTCGCGCCCGATCTTCTCCGAGGCGACGCGCTCGACGTTGCCGAACCAGACGTTCTTGTCCAGGCCTCGTTTCTCGGCCTCCCTGCGCAACTGGCGGATGCGGCCCGGCCCGGCGTTGTACGACGCAAACGTCATGAGCGCCTTGTTGAGCGGCGTCATGGGTTCGTCCTTGTAGTACTGGTTGATCATGAAGCGCATGTACTTGATGCCCGCGTGGATGTTCGGCTCGAGCTGGGTGATGTCGCCCACCTTCTGCTCCGCGCCGGTGGCGGGCATCAACTGCATGACGCCGATCGCGCCCACGTGGCTCTTCACGTTCTGGTCCAGCCGCGATTCCTGGTAGCCCTGGGCTGCCATCAGCAGGGGATCCACGCCGTATTGCCCGGCGTATTTCCGGAACAGTTGAATGAGCTGGATCAACTTCTTGCGCTCGGCCTCCGAGGCCGCGTTGTTCACGTAGTTCGTGCTCTGGAGGTAGCGCTTCTGAAGGATGTTGGCGAACGCGGTCTTCTCGCCGCCCTTCTTGAGCCATTCGTTCGCCGCCGCCTTCAGCTTCGGACTGCCCTTGCGGATGGCCACCGCGATGTTGCCGCCGGTGCGCACGGCCAGGTCCGGGTGCATGACCAGGTTGGGGAACACCTGCTTCCAGAACCCGGCCACATAGTCATCGACGACCGTCGCCTGGACCAGGCCAGCGTTGATCATTTCGAGAATGTCGTCGTCTTCGAGGTTCTCGGGTGCCGGCTTGATGACCACCGGCGGCTTGCCCTTCGCCTCGAGCTGATCGTTCAGCGCCACCAGGCTCTCGTAGTAGCTGCTCGACTTCCGGACGAACACTTCCTTGCCCGACAGGTCGTCGATGGTGGCCATCGCCGGCGCGCCCGGGCCCGTGACGACGATCTCCTTCACGTTGGTCCGCGTCGGGTTCGTGAAGTCCACCACCTTCTGACGCTCAGGCGTGACGGTGAGCGTCGCGGCGAGCAGGTCGACCTTGCCCTCGGTGAGCGCCGGGATCATCATGTCGCGCGGGAGCGGCACGAACGCGACGTGCACCTTGAGGTTGCCCGTCTTCAGCCGCTTGTTGAGCTCTTCTTCGAAGTTGACCAATGACTCGTACGCGATGCCCCGCTGTTGCCCGGCGTCGATGAAGTAGTGGGTCCGGTTGAACGTGACGCCTGCGCGGATGACGCGACGCTTGATCATCTCGTCGAGGTCACCCGTGAACGGCTGGTCGAGCACCGCTCGCGCAGCCTCGGGCAAGACATCATAAGGTGAGCCGACTTCGGGGAGCGGCTCGTCCGGAACCGGCTGGGACTGCGAGGCAGCCTCCGAGACGGGAGTGCCGGTTTGTGCAGCCGGACCGGAGGGCTGTGCAGCCTGAGGTGGCGTTTCATCGCTCTTCTTGCCGGAGCACCCAGCCGCGAGCGCGAAGGCGATGGGGATCGCAACGACGATGGACGAAAACCGACGGGCCAAGTTGGAGAAAGCCGTCATGATGCTGCCCCTGCTGTCAACGTCAATCGGACATTATCACATGGTGCCGACGCTCGAAGATGTCGCGCCGGCCACAACCGGCCACCTACGCGGCAACGGCGGGAAACCAGTCGCGCAGACGGCGGGAGGCCTCGGCGAGGGTCGCGCCGAGCAGCCCAGCCGGCCCCCATGCCTCGATCGCGAAGCTCGCCGATACGACGCCCCGGGCCAGTGCGAGATCGATTGTCTCTCCAGTGATCACCGCCGAGAGGAACCCGCCCGCAAACGCATCCCCGGCGCCCGTCGGATCGATCACCCCGGCCGCACGCGGAGACCACGTCACGGTTCGCCGCGACTCGAGGTCGAGCAAGACCCCCCCGGCTTCGCCACGCTTCAGCGCGACCGTGCGGAGTTGGCCGCCTCCGATTCGTGCCGGTAGGTCCGGCGTGGCCGGTCCCACCCCGCTCAGCTGCAGCTCGGATTCGCTCACGAAGAAGTGCTGGACCTCTGCGAAGACCGTCCTCCACGCGTCGATCGTCTCGTCGGTGACTGGCGTATGCGGATCAATGGCAAGCCGGGCCACCCCGGACCGAGCGAGCGCGCTGATGAGCCTGCGCTGCTCGGGCAACGGTGCCGGGCTCACGAGGGCGGCCGCCGCGCCCCGCCACTCGTCGGGCACATCGTCGATGCCGGGTGTCGCCTCCGCGTGAGTCGGCGATCCGAGATGGTGGACCAGGCGGCGGTCGAGCCGCTCATATAGGATCCACGAACGCACCCCCGTCCGACCGAGCGGCCTGACACCCGACAGGTCGATCCCGCGCGCGCGCAAGGCGTCGAGCATCTCGTGTGGATAGTCGTCGCCGACACGGCTGACAAGGCCGACGCGTGTCCCCCAGAGCGAAGCGCCGAGCGCCGCGTAGATGACGGCGCCACCAGGCTGCGCCATCCGCGTCGTGCCGTCGGGCAGCACGATGTCGTCGACGATGAGGTTGCCGAGGACGATCAGGTCAGGAACCATGCGGGGCTACTGGGCGAGCGTCCTTCTGAACGCGCGGGCCATGGCGTCGACCCGCGCGAGGTCCAGCGGGTTGCTCCAGACGCCGTCACGCTTGACGGCCGACCCCACGATGAAGCCAGCGGCGGCCTGGTACGCGGCGAGAGTGTCCGGCGTGAGGCCCGAGCCCACGAGCGTCGGTATCGCCACCGCACGCGCGACAGCCTCGACGTCGGCGGGCTCGGCTGCACGACCCGTGGCCACACCCGTCACGATGACACCGTCGGCCAGGAAGAACTCCGCGGCCCTGGCCGTCTCCTCGAGGGAAACGTCCGCGGTGATCGCATGGGCCGAGTGCTTCTTCTTCACGTCAGCGAACACCTTCACGTGCGACGCGCCAAGCTGGCGGCGCGCGCGCAGCAGCGTGCCGGCGCTCGCGTCGATGACTCCCTCGTCGGCCACGTGGGCGAACACGAAGCCCTCGACACGGATGAACGTTGCGCCGCACGCGAGGGCCACCGCGAGCGCCTCGAGGTTGGCACCGGCCAGCACCTGGACGCCCAGCGGCAGATCGACGGCCCCTCGCACCTCGGTACCCACCCGTGTCATCGCCGCGACGATGTCCGGGCCGACCCTCCCCTTCAGGTAGGGACGGTCGTGCATGTTCTCGATGAGCACGGCCGTGAAACCGGCGTCGCGGTAGGCTCGGGCGTCCTCGACCGCTCGCTGAGCGATCGCGTCGATCGGATCGATTGCCGCCGGCGTGCCCGGCAGCGCGCCGACGTGAATCATGCCAATCAGCGCTCGCGCCGAACCGAGCGCGTTGACGAGCGACGAGTGGGGCGCCATACGCGCCGATTATCGTTCAGCCCATCGTGATTGCCAACGGAAGCTCCACGGCCGGCGGAACAGGTTCGCCAGGGGATCAAGAGCAGAGAGCCAGGAACCTGAGAGCCTTCAGCCCTAAGGGGTTAAGATGTGCGCCTGAGGTTTCAGTACTCATGCGCATGAATCTTCGAATGCCGTTTCGCCTGGCTCTTCTGGCCGCGGTGGTCGTCGTGATCGTGGCCGTCCCGTCCGCGCAGGTCCCGCTCGCCTCCGGCCCCAAGCGGCCGCTGACGCACGCCGACTACGACGCGTGGAGGTCGATTGCCGCTCCGACCGTTTCGCCCGACGGT
>JAFNAJ010000316.1 GCA_017860085.1 Acidobacteriota bacterium
GCCCGGGCCACCGTCGAGGTACACCACGACCCAGTCGCGTGTCGTGCCGAGCCGGTGCGCGCGAGGCGTGTTGGAGTAGAGCACCGTGTAGTGGCGAGGACCGCGATGCGTGTGCAGGATGGGCAGCCAGGCCTCGCCCGCGGGGTTGAGCCGGCGGGGTGCCACCAGCCGCAGGGCGCCCGCGTCCGCGAGCGATCGGTACTCGACGTCGACGTCCAGCAGTTCGGCGACGGGCGGTTCGGCGGCCGCCGGCGGGGCAGGGGGGCGTACTCGACCGAGTCGTTGCGCCAGCGACTCCCTGATCCCGGCCAGCCGCTTGGGACCGAGGCCTTCCAGCGTGTCGAGGCGCCCGTCGTGAGCAGCGGCCTCGAGATCCTCGAGCGTTTCGATGTCGAGGTCGTGATGCAGGCGCTCGGCCGTCTTCCGCCCGATGCCCGGGACGGTGGCGAGGAGCGTTTCCGGGTCGGCGTCGCCCCGCAGTCGCTCGAGCATGTGGAGCCGCCCGGTTTGGATGACATCACGAATGGCGCGGGCCAGGCTCTCGCCGATACCCGGGATGGACTCGAGCGCCGGCATCCCGCCTTCGTGGAACAGTTCGTCGATCGGTCGTGGCAACAGCCGGAGCGTTTCGGCACCGCGGCGATAGGCGCGCACGCGAAACGGATTGGCCCCTTGTTCTTCGAGTATCTGGGCCACCTCGTCCAGCCGAATTGCCACCTGGTCGTTGATCGTCGACACGGCCTGCGTCCTGCTTCTATCTTCGCGCAAACGCGGCCAGGCTGCCGTGCATGGCGGGGCTGAAGCCCCGCCCCATCGGGATCAGCCATGATGCAGGCCGAGGCCCAGCCCAGCCGCCGGCCTTCAGACCGGCCGACATGCCGCTACAATGGCAAGCGAACCGATGCCTTCCTGCACGCATCGCCATCAGCCGCTGAGGGTCGAGCGTCTCCCGTGCGTCGTAGCGCAGGCCTTCAGGCCTGTGGCCGAGCGCCGGACGCTGAACGGCGAACGCCGTGCCTTTAGGGTGTCATCGTTGGCGGGGATGCTCGTCTTCCTGGGCGCTGTCGGTCTTCAAGCGTCAGAACCCCGGGTGCTCACCGTTCGTCATGTCGCCCGCGCCCTGCAGCCTGGCGAGGTCGTGGTGATCACCGTCAGTTCCCCAGAGCCTCTACGGGCCGTGCGTGGCGAGGCCTGGGGCCGCAGTGTCGGGTTTCGCCCGGGACGGGAGGCGGGCACGTGGATCGGACTGAGTGCCATCGCGCTCGAGACGAGAGCGGGCAGCCACGCGATCGTCGTCACCGCAACGACTCGCGCCGGTCGTGAGCTGGCTGCACGACATGTCCTGAAGGTGGTCGCCAAGCGCTTTCCCCAGCGCCGGCTGCAGGTGGCCCCCAGATTCACCGAGCCATCGCCCGAAGACGCGGCGCGCATCGCGCGCGAGGAAGCGCGCCTGAAGGCGCTCTACGCGTCGATGACGCCCGAGTCGCTGTGGGCGGGTCGCTTCGGCCTGCCCGTCGCATCGCACGTCACCTCGACGTTCGGGGTCCGCCGCACCTTCAACGGCCGGACCCAGAGCGTCCACCGCGGCCTCGACCTGGCCGGCGCTGTCGGCACTCCGGTCGTCGCACCCAACGCGGGACGCGTGGCGCTTTCCGACGACCTCTTCTTCAGCGGCAACACGGTCATCATCGACCATGGTCAGGGCCTCATCTCGCTGCTCGCGCACCTGTCTCGCCTGAACGTGCGCGAGGGCGCCGTCGTCGAGAAAGGAGCCGTGGTCGGCGAGGTGGGAGCCACGGGCCGCGTCACCGGACCGCACCTGCACTGGACGCTTCGCCTCGGCGGCGTGCACGTCGACCCCCAGTCGCTCGTCAGCGTCCTCGCCAAGCTCGATACCGTCGCGCCCCCGAGTCCACCCGCCCCCGAACCTTAGAACCTTCAGGCCATGCCTCCGCTGTTCAGCTTCGGTATCGCGATTCTGATCGGGGCGCTCGTCGGCATCGAGCGCGAGAAGAAGAAGGTCGACGAGCGCGAGCCCACCATCGGGGGACTGCGCACGTTCATGCTGATTGCGATGGCAGGCGCCATTGCAGCCTGGCTCTCGGTCGAGCTGGCCACGCCGTGGATCTTCATCGCCGTCGGCGTCGTGATCGGAGCCGTTGTCGTGGCCGGCTACATCCTGCACGTCATGGGCCATCCGGACGCGCACGGCACCACCACCGAGGTCGCGGCCATCGTCGTGTATCTGCTGGGCGGGCTGCCGGTGTTTGGGTATCAGACCATCGCGGTCGCCCTGGCGATCACCACGTCAGCCCTGCTTGCGTTCAAGGAACCCCTCCACGGCGCGATCGAGCGCATCGGGCGCGACGACCTGTACGCGGCGCTGAAGTTGCTGATCGCGACGTTCGTCGTCCTGCCGGTGTTGCCCAACCGCGCCATCGATCCGTGGGGTGCCGTGAACCCTTACCGGGTGTGGATCCTCGTGATCCTGATCTCCGGACTGTCTTTGGTCGGCTACGTGGCCGCCCGATGGCTCGGAGAAGGACGTGGAATGGTCGTGACAGGGCTGGTGGGCGGACTGGTCTCGTCGACCGCCGTGACGCTCTCTTTTGCGAAGACCAGCCGCGAAGAACGGCTCGACCCGTCGAAGGCGCAATCGCTCGCCGCCGGGCTCCTGCTGTCCTGGACGGTGATGTTCGTGCGGATCCTCGTGCTCGTGGCCGTGGCCTATCGGGCCCTGCTCGAAGCGGTCGTGGCACCGATGGTCGCCATGGGCCTGGCGAGCGCCGTGGTGGCTGGCGTGGCGTATTACCAGTCGAGTCGCACCACGGAGCACAACACGACTGAAGGCGTTCCGATGAAGAACCCTTTCAGCCTCCTGCCTGCCGTGAACTTCGCCCTACTGTTCACCGGGGTGCTGCTGCTCGTGAAGCTCGCGCAGGCCTATCTGCCGACGAACGGCGTGCTGGCGGTCGCGGCGCTGGCGGGCTTGACCGATGTCGACGCCATCACGCTGTCGATGGCGGAGTTCTCGCGAACTGGCGGGGACATCCAGTTGGCCGCGACCGCGATTGCGGTGGCGACGATTACCAACACCCTCGTCAAGTGCGGGCTGGCAGCCGGCCTTGGTGCGCGCGCGCTGGGGTGGCGGGTGATTGTCGCGACCGTCCTCATCCTCGGCGCCGGTGCGATCGCGATCATTGCTGCATGATTGAGGTTCCACGGTTCAAGTGGCCGTGTTCAGTCGAGGTAACCCCGCAGTCGGTACCAGCCCAGCCCAACCCATTCGTGCAGCGCCCGGCCGGTCCCGCGGGCGGCGCCGCTCGACGGCCACCAGGCCTCGGAGATCCGGAACTCCTCGGTGGTGAGATGCCCGGTCGGCGCCGCGAGCACGTCGAGTCCCTGGGCCCTGAATGCGGCCGCCGCTCTGGGCATGTGCAGGGCCTCGGTCACGAGCACGAGCCGCTGAGCCGACCGCGCGCGCAGCAGGGGTCCGGTCAGCACGGCGTTCTCGTGGGTCGTCCGTGAGGCCGTCTCGGTCACGACGGCACCGGCGGGCACGCCCATCGACACGAGCGCGTCTCGCATCACGGCAGCCACTGCCGGCATCTCCGGCTTCGCCGATGGCTGGCCTCCGGTGACGATGATGAGGGGCCGCCCGCCGAGGCGATAGATCTCGGCCGCACAGAGGACCCGCGTCTGCGAATCGTCGGCCAACCCGACCCTGCCGTCGGGTCCGCGACGGAGGCCGCCTCCGAGAACCACGATGGGTTCACCCTGCCCCGCGGAGAGCGTCGCCGGCGGATACGGCTGCTCGAGGCCGCGGAGCAGCAGCCAGGCGGTGAACGGGTGACAGGCCACCAAAAGGAACACCGTCACCAGGGTGAGCACGAGCAGCGGGCGCTTGCGGTGCAGGCGCACGCGGAGCAGGGCCACCACGAGCAGGGTGAGGCCGAGCGTGACGGGGTCGATCAAGCGGGACGCCAACTCGTACACGTGCGCCTCTCAGTCTCTCAGCCTCGGGCTATCTCACGCGGTGCTCACAGCTCACCATTGGTCACTCAAGACTACACTGCCAAGTCGCCCAGCGCTTAGTATGTCCGGGACGAGAAGC
>JAFNAJ010000017.1 GCA_017860085.1 Acidobacteriota bacterium
GAAGTTCCCCTTGCCGAACCCCCGGCTGCCCTTCCGCTGGATGATCTCGAAGAACAGCGTCGGCCGGTCCTGCACCGGCTTCGTGAACAGCTGCAGCAGATAGCCCTCGTCGTCGCGGTCGACCAGGATGCCGAGTTCGCGGATGGCCTGAATGGCCTCGTCGATCGCGCCGACTCGCGACGGCAACAGGTCGTAGTAGGAGTCGGGCACGCTCAGAAACTCGACGCCGTTGCGCTTGAGGCTCGTGATCGTCGAGAGGATGTCGTTGGTCAGCAGCGCGATGTGCTGCACGCCAGCCCCCCGGTAGTAGTCGAGATACTCCTCGATCTGGCTCTTCCGTTTGCCCGTTGCCGGCTCGTTGATGGGGAACTTGATCGCAAACGAGTCGTCGGACATCACGATCGACATCAGGGCGCTGTACTCGGTCGAGATGTCCTTGTCGTCGAAGCTGATGTACCGCTTGAAGCCCAGCACCCGGCTGTACCAGTCCGCCCACTCGTTCATCCGCCCGAGCTCGACGTTGCCCACCATGTGGTCGATGCGCAGCAGCCCGGCGTCACGCCCCGGTACCGCTCGCTCCGCAAAGCCCGGAAGAAACGGTCCCCGGTAGTCCTTGTATGAGATGAACGAGTGGATGGTGTCTCCGTAGGTCGCGATGGACGCGCGACGCACGGTGCCGTGGGCGTCAGTGAGGTCTTCGGGCGATGCGGCCGGCGTCGCGCCACGAGCCACGGCCTCGGCAAAGGCCCGGTCCGCGTCATCCACGTGGAAGGCGATGTCACGGACACCGTCCCCGTGCCACCGGATGTGCTCGCTCACCGTTCCATCCGGCCCAAGCGGCGTGGTCAGCACCAGCCGGGCCTTGCCCTGCTGGAGGGCGTACGACGCCGTATCGCGCCGCCCCGTCTCGAGGCCGGCATAGGCGAACTGGGAGAACCCGAACGCGTCGCGGTAGTAGAAGGCCGCCTGCTTGGCGTTGCCCACCCACAGCTCGACGTGGTGGATGCTCTTCAACCGTAACGGATTGTCCGACATCCCTTTACCTTCGCACATTCGCTCGCGAGGCGGCAAGCCACGCCGACCTCACAGGTCGGCGATCTACCGTGTTTCCGGCGGTCCAGCTGACGGAAGACTGGCGCGCCGGCTCACGCGGCGCGACTTCCGGCGGGAAACCGCCAGTGCCAGGGAGCGGCCCGGCTTTTGCAAATACCGGAGCCGGCTGCCCGTGGATTGATGGCGGCCGAGGAGAGTGAGGAACCCCCATGGCGATGTTGATCAACGAGGAGTGCATCAGCTGCGGCGCGTGCGAGCCTGAGTGCCCGAACGAGGCCATCACCCAGGGCGATTCGATCTACGTGATCGCCCCTGACAAGTGCACGGAGTGCGTCGGCGCGCACGATGCGCCGAAGTGCGTGGAAGTTTGCCCGGTCGACGGTTGCATCATCCACGACCCGGCCCACATGGAATCGCCGGAAGAGCTCCAGGCCAAGTACGAGCGGCTCCACTGAGCCCCTGACGCGACCCGCCCCAGAGCGAGGCGTGCTCACGCGCGCCTCGCTCTTCGTGTTTCTTGGCGACCGCATTCCTGGCGACCGCACCTTGAAACCCCCGGGAGCCGGTGCTATCGTGACCGCAGGCGAGGCCTCGTCGAGGCCGAAAGGAGGCACATGCTGTCCGCCTACCTCGTTCGGATGATCGAGAACCACGCCGAAGATCTGACTCGCGAGGTCCTCGACGACCTCGCGCACAATCCCCGAACGCCAGCGTGGCACGCGCTGTCGCGTGACGAGATTCACCGCCGGGTCTACGACCTCTACCACAACCTCGGGCACTGGCTGGCCGACAACAGCGAGGAGTCGGTCGAACGCTCGTACGACCGCTTGGGCCGCGAGCGCTTCCACGAGGGCGTGCCCCTCCAGGAGGTGGTGTTCGCGACGACATTGGTCAAGGAGCACCTGCGCAATTTCGTGCGCCACGCGGGCGTCGTGTACTCGGCGCTCGAACTGCACCGCGAAGTCGAGCTCAACCTGATGGTTGGGCACTTCTTCGACACGGCGCTGTTTTACACCGTCAAGGGATACGAGGACGCGCGAACCGAGGCGGCCGCCAAGACGCTCGCGATGCCCGGTCGCACAGGCCGCTGACGTTCGCCACTCGACCTCGCCGGGCGCGCCCATGGGGACGCCCTTTCGCCTGCTCGAGCACACAGCCGACATCGGCTTCGAAGCTCGAGGCGCATCGCTCGCCGAGCTGTTTGCCAACGCCGGGCACGCCTTGCTCGAGATCTCGATCGACACGTCGAGAGTCACGCACCGCGAGAAGCTCGCCTTCGATCTGCAGAGCGACGATTTGCCGTCGCTGCTCGTCGACTTTCTGAGCGAGTTGCTCTACCTCGTCGACTCCGGCCGGCACATTCCAGCCCTGATCGAGGTCGACGAGATCTCGCCCACGCGGCTGGTCGCTCGGCTCTCGGGCGAACCGCGCGACCTGGCCCGCCACCCGTGGAAGCTCATCGTGAAGGCCATCACGTATCACGGGCTGGAGATCAGTGAAACGGACGGGGCCTGGCGCGCCCGCGTCTTTGTCGACATATGAGCCACATCCCTCCGCTCGAACAGATTGACCGCTACCGCTGGCGCATCCCACGCGACGAGACACGCGGCATGCGCACCAGCGTGCTGGTCTTCGCGTCGCGCGCGATTCTCGACCGGGTGGCTGGCGATCTGTCGCTCGAGCAAGCGGTCAACGTTGCCTCGCTTCCGGGCATCGTGGGCCCCAGCCTGGCCATGCCCGACATCCACCAGGGCTACGGCTTCCCCATCGGCGGCGTCGCCGCCACGGATGCCGACGAGGGCGTGGTGTCGCCGGGTGGAGTCGGGTTCGACATCAACTGCGGGGTGCGGCTGCTGAGCGTCAACCTGTCGAAACCGGATGTGACCCCTCGCCTGCGCGACCTGGTGCTCCAGGTGTTCCGCGACGTGCCGTGCGGCACCGGCGGGCACGGCTTCGTCAAGATGAGTGCACACGACCTCGACCAGGTGCTCGTGGACGGCGCACGCTGGATGGTGCGCCACGGGTACGGCCACGAGCGCGACGCCGAGTTCGCCGAGGCGGGCGGGGCGTTGTCGGGCGCCGATCCAGGCGCGGTTTCCGACCGGGCCAAGGAACGCGGCCGTCCGCAAGTGGGAACGCTCGGGAGCGGCAACCACTTCCTCGAGATCCAGTACGTCGAGCAGGTCTCAGACCCCGTCGCCGCGCGAGCGATGAATCTCGCCGAAGGACAGGTGGTCGTCCTGATCCACTCGGGCTCCCGGGGGCTCGGACACCAGGTCTGCACCGACTACCTCCGCGAGATGGGATCGGCGATGGCGCGCTACGGCATCCACGTGCCGGATCGGCAACTGGCGTGCGTGCCCGTGCGGTCGAGCGAGGGAGAGCGCTATCTGGCGGCCATGCGTGCGGCTGCCAACTTCGCGTGGGCCAACCGGCAGGGCATGACCCACTTCGTGCGCCAGGCGTTCCGCAAGGTGCTCGGACGCGACGTCGGGATCGAGGTCGTCTACGACGTGTGCCACAACATCGCGAAGCTCGAGACACATCGCGTGGGCGACCGAAGCCGAGAGGTGCTCGTCCACCGCAAGGGAGCGACGCGCGCCTTCCCCGCTGGTCACCCCGAGATCCCCGACGCCTACCGTGACGTCGGACAGCCGGTCTTCATCCCAGGCAGCATGGGGACGGCGTCGTGGGTACTGGCCGGCGAAGCCGGTGCGATGGCCGAGACGTTCGGCACCACGTGCCACGGTGCCGGTCGGTTGATGAGCCGCACGGCGGCGCGGCGCGGGCGTGATGTCCGCAGCGTGATCCGCCAACTCGAGGCCGCAGGCATCATCGTCAAGAGCGAGACGCGCGACGGCATCCTGGAGGAGATCCCGGAAGCCTACAAGGACGTGGACGAGGTGATCGAGGTCGTGCACGGGGCGGGCATCGCGCGCAAGGTTGCTCGCCTGCGCCCGATGGGCGTCATCAAGGGCTGATCACGCGCGGCCCGAGTCGCGCCGCCAGACCACGCCCGCGGCCGCGGCCACGACCGAGGCCATGACGCCCGCAAACACGGGGCTGCCGGCCGGGACCCAACCGCCCAACCAGGTGAACTGCGCGACGAGCAGAACCGCGATGCCCACCACGATGGCGGCGAGCGCCTCGGGGGTGCCAACACGCCGCACGAACAACCCCCCGAGGACGGGGACGAATAAGCTGACGTTCAGCACGCTGTAGAACACCGTCAGCGCGCCAATCACCGTCGGAAGCACCATCGCGAGCAGGACGCCCAGCAGGCCGCCGGCCACGGCAGCCCACCGCGCGGCGCGCAGCACGTCGGCGTCGCTCGCGCGCGGGTTGATGAAGCCCCGATACAGGTCGCGCGACAGCGACGTCGCGAGCATGAACAGCAGCGCATCCGCGGTGCTCACCTCCGCCGAAAAGAGCGCGGCGAGGCCGATGCTGCCGACCACCGGAGGCAGGTGAGTCTTGAGCAGCGTCGGCAGCGCCAGTTCGTGGTTGGCCAGCCCTGGGTCGAGCGATCGGGCGATGACGCCACAGAGCGGAGGCACGATGGCGAACGCGAGCAAGCCAACCGCGTTCAGCCCGACGCCGAGACGGACGGCTCGGTCGTCCCGCGCTCCGAATGCCTTCTGCAACAGGCCTGGCGACACGATGAAGGCCGGTCCGAGCAGGAGCAGGTAGTGCCAGCCCGAACGGCCGCCCTGCCAGGCGCTCCAGTACGCATCCGGGGCGTGGATCGACGCGGCCGTCGCGGCCCACCCGCCGGCCGCGCCAAGCGCCAGCGGCACGGCCAGGCCAAAGCCAAGCATCAGCACGATCAGCTGGACCATGTTGACCCAGGCGGAGGTCAGCAGGCCTCCAGCGACGAAGTAGGTGGTCATGACCGCGCCGCCGGCCAGGCAGCCAGCCCACTTCGGAAGGCCGGCAACCGCGTTGAGCACCCAGGCGAGCGCGATCAACTGCCCCGCGAGAATCGCCAGCGTCCCGATCCAGAGCGCCGCGGCGACGATGCCCCGAACCGAGCGGTGATAGCGAAGCTCGAGATAGTCGCCGACGGTGTGAAGTCCGTGCGTCGCGGCGGCGCTCCGCATTCTCGGCCCAACCACGAACGCGAGCACGATGGAGCCAAGACCAGCCGAGCCGACCCACCACCAGGCGCTCAGCCCGTCGCGGTAGCCGAGCCCGGCGGCGCCCACCGTGGAGCCGGCGCCAATGTTGGCGGCCAGCATCGTCGCAAAGATGAGACCGGGGCCGAGTCCGCGTCCGGCCACAAAGAAGTCGGCCGCACCCCTCACCCGCCGGCCGATGTAGAAGCCGAGCGCGACGAGTCCAATCGCGTACGCGAGCAGGAGTGGCAGGTGCAGGCTCACCGCGCGGGGTCCTGCGTGAACGCGCGAGCGGCTGGCAGGTTGGGCAGTCCGGCCGAGGCCCGCGCCGCGCGGACGATGGCGTCGGCCATCGCGTCGGCGGCAAGGGCGCCGATGGTCAGCAGGTCGTCTTTCGCGTCCCGAGTACCGGTGGCGAGTGCGAAGATGGCGTCGCCATCCAACGGCGTGTGCGCAGGCGAGATGGCACGGGCAAAACCGTCGTGCGCCATCTCTGCGACCTTGGTCGCCTCGACCTTGGTGAGCCGCGCGTTGGTGGCCACCACGCCAAGGGTGGTCTGCTCCCCGAGGCGCGCAGCGCTCCGCCCGCCGTTCCGCAAGAACACCCGCGCATCCGCGAGTCCCCTGCCGTCTGGCGTGCGCATGCCGGCAATGACGCGGCCCGAGACGGGATCGACCACGTCGCCCAGCGCGTTGACGACAACGAGGGCTGCGACCACCAGACCGTCTGGCAGGCGGATGGCCGAGCTGCCAAGGCCGGCCTTCATGGCCCGGGCCTGGCCGGCGACCTTGCCCACGGTGGCCCCGGCCCCGGCTCCGACGTCACCTTCGACCACGGCGTCGCCCGACGCGGCCGCTGCCGCGCGATACCCGCAGTCGGCCGTTGGCCGCACACGCGGGTCGCCGACGGACAGGTCGAACAGGATGGCGGCCGGCACGATCGGCACCCGCGCGACGCCGGTGTCGAACCCGACACCACGCTCTTCAAGGAACCGCATCACGCCGCTCGCCGTGTCGAGACCGAAGGCGCTGCCGCCCGAGAGGACGATGGCGTGCACCTGCTGAACGAGGTTGACCGGGCGGAGGAGGTCCGTTTCGCGCGTGCCGGGCGCTGAACCGCGCACGTCCACGCCGGCCGTCGCGCCTCCTTCGACGAGGACGACCGTGCAGCCCGTGGGACGCTCGCGCAGGGTGTAGTGCCCGACCTTGACGCCCTCGACCTCAGTGAGTCCCCGGTTGTCCATCGCGCCCCCGAGCGGGAGTCCGGCCGTCATGGCGGCAGCCACGCTGAGGCCCAGCAGCAGTCCTGGCCGGTGCAGATCCATCCGCCTCCCTCGACGCTACCGACGATAGCTCACTTGGTGCCCGCCACGCGAGCCAGGGCGCGCCGCGTTGACAAGACCGGGTGGTTCACATTACACCCTGAGCGCACGCGGGACGTCTGGGCGCCCGCACACGCACCATGCTGCGCAACTTCTTCGAGCGCTTCGACCAGACCGCCTCGCGCGTGCCCGATCACGTGGCCGTCGAGGTGCAGCGTCGCGATCGAGTCGATCGCTACACGTACCGCGAGCTGCGCCGCATGGCGGTGACTGCCGCCGCCCGCCTGGCAGCCAGCGGGATCGGCGCCGGCGATCGCTGCGCGCTCCTCGCGTCGAACGACGCCGACTGGTGTGCCGCTTACCTCGGGATCCTGGCCACCGGATGTGTGGCGGTGCCGCTCGACACCAACTACTCGGCCAGCCAGATCGCGACGGTGCTCGCCGACTGCGGGGCGCGCGGGCTCGTCACCGGCCTGGCCTTCACAGGTGCCGCACACGAGGCGGCTCGTCGCGTCGGTCCAACCGTGGTTGTGACGGCCATGGGAGCGCTCGTCCCCGGGCCGGGCTCCCAACACGGCGCGGACGACGCCGCGCTGCCGGTGTCCGCCTGGCGCGCCGACGCGCCGGCCGTCATCCTCTACACGTCGGGCACGACCAGCGACCCGAAGGGCGTCGTGCTGTCTCACGCGAACATCCTGGCCGAAGGGGACGCGGTCTTCGAGTTCGTCAAGGTCAGCGAGCGCGACGCGGTGCTGGGCGTCCTTCCCCTCTTTCACGCCCTGGCCCAGATGGCCAACCTGCTGCTCCCGTTCTGGGTGGGCGCGAGGGTCGTGTTTCTCGAGCAGCTCAACACGACCGAGCTGCTGCGCGCCCTTCGCGAGCGCGACTGCTCGGCGTTCTGCTGCGTCCCCCAGTTCTTCTACCTGATTCATCAGCGAATCACGCGCGAGGTGGCGTCGGCCAGCGTCGCCACCCGCACGGCCTTCAACCTGCTGCTCGGGGTGAACGGCTGGTTGCGCGATCATCTCGGCATCAACCTCGGCCGGACCTTCTTCCGGCGCGTGCACGACGCCCTTGGAGTCCGCATGTGGCTGCTGGTCACGGGCGGGTCGCGCTTCGACCCCGAGGTGGCGCGCGACATGCGCCGTCTCGGGTTTGACATTCTCCAGGCCTACGGTCTCACCGAGTGCTCGGGCGCCGCCACGGTCACACCGCCCGCGTCCTGGTCAATCGACGACGTGGGCCCCGCGCTGCCCGGCGTCGAGTTGAAGATCGGTCCCCGCACACGCGAGGACGGGACCGCGCGCCACGGCGAGGTGCTGATCCGCGGGCCCATCGTCATGCAGGGCTACTGGAACCGCCCTGACGTCAACGCCGTCGTCCTGCGCGACGGCTGGCTTCATACCGGTGACCTGGGCTTCATCGACGACCGCGGCCGCCTCCACATCACGGGCCGCGAAAAAGAGGTGATCATCCTCAGCTCGGGCAAGAACATCTATCCCGAGGAGCTCGAGCAGCACTATGGCCAGTCGGCGTTCGTCAAGGAGATCTGCGTGCTCGGACTGGCGCGCGAGGGTGAGCCATCGGCCGAGCGGCTGCACGCCGTCGTGGTCCCCGACCTCGAGGTGATGCGCGAACGCCGGATCGTCAACGCCCGCGAGCTCATACGATTCGAGCTCGAGAGCCTGTCGGTGCACCTACCACCCCACAAGCGCGTGCTCGGCTTCGACGTGTGGATGCAGGACCTGCCCCGAACGACGACGCGAAAGCTCAAGCGCTTCGAAATCGCCCGACTCGTTCAGGACGAGCTGCGGCACGAACAGCTGGCCGGCGCGAAGCCGGGTGTCGAGGACGCGACCTGGGCGAGCGACCCGCACGTGGCGAGCGTCCTGGCCGTGGTGCGCGAGTCAGTGATCGACGCGCCCTTGCGCCGCGACGGGAACCTCGAATTGGATCTGGGCCTCGACTCCATGGAGCGGGTCGAGCTGCTCACCAAGGTGCAGCATCGCCTCGGGGTCGTGATCGACGAGGAGCGCGCGGCTCAGTTGTTCACGCTGGGCGACGTCGTGGAGGCCTTGCGTGAGGGCCGCTCGATCGACACGACGGCTCGCGACGACCCGTGGGAGCACGTACTCGACCAGGCGTCTGGGTCCGACGAGTACCTGGCAGCGCTCGAGCGGTCGAAGCCTGTCGCCTCGGTCGTCATGTGGGCGGGCATGCGTGCGATCCGGGCCTTCGCCCACGTCGTGGGGCGGTTCAGGGTGAGCGGCGTCGAGCATCTGCCGGCCGAGGGTCCGTACCTGATCTGCCCCAATCACGAGAGCTACCTGGACGGCTTCCTGCTCGCCTGCGTGCTCCCTTTTCGAACGCTCCGCTCGGTGTTCTTCGTCGGCGCCACCGAGTACTTCCAGACCACGGTGACCTCGGCGCTGGCCAAGATGTGGAACATCGTGCCGGTCGACCCCGACGCCAACCTGGTTCGCGCGATGCAGGCGGGGGCCTACGGGCTTCGCCGGGGGAAGGTGCTCGTGCTGTTTCCCGAAGGCGAACGCTCAATCGACGGCGAGGTGAAGGCCTTCCGCAAGGGCGCCGCCATTCTCGCGACGCGTCTGGGCGTGCCCATCGTCCCCGTGGCGCTCGACGGAGTCTTCGACCTCTGGCCGCGCAGCCGGCCCGTCAACTGGAAGGGACTCTGGCCAGTCGGCCGGCCCCGGATGCGGCTCCGCTTCGGGCCGCCGATCGGGCCCGACGAGCTGCGCACCGCCTCGGGCGGCGACGACGGACTGGCGGCGGATCGGCTGCGCGACACGGTGTTGTCGCTGCGCCGTGAGTTGCGCAGCGAGGCCCTGCGCTAACGTCGGTTCTTGGCTCTTCGTGCCTGGTTCTACGCTTCCCAGCTCAGCCCGGGCCTGCCGAAGTGCCCGTAGTTGGTCGTGCCCCGGTAGATCGGCCTCAGCAGGTTGAGCTGCTCGATGATCGCCCCGGGCCTGAAGTCGAACTTCTCCCGCACGAACCGCTCGGCGCGGTGCTCGTCGCCGGTGCCGAACGTGTCGACCTTGACCGACATCGGCTTGGCCATGCCGATCATGTAGGCCACCTGGACCTCGGCCTTCTTCGCGATCCCGTCCTTCACGATCTGCCGGGCCACGAAGCGGCAATAGTAGGCGCCGCTCCGGTCGACCTTCGAGGGATCCTTGCCACTGAAGGCGCCGCCCCCGTGGCGGCCCGCGCCGCCGTACGAGTCGACGATGATCTTGCGCCCCGTGACGCCCGCGTCGGCCGACGGGCCGCCGTGCACGAAGCTGCCGGTCGGGTTCACATCGACGGGAATGCCGTTGGTGAACCAGTTGCCCATGACGCGAGGCGCCAGCCAGGTCTGCACGTAGTGCTTGATGTCGTCGCGGGTGGCTGACGCGGCGTGCTGTGTCGACACGAGCACGTGGGTCACGCGGACCGGCGTGTTGCCCTCGTACTCCACCGACACCTGCGACTTCGAGTCGGGCCGGATCCAGGGGAACTTCCCGCTGCGACGGTCCTCGGCCAGCCCCGCCGTGAGGCGGTGCGCAAGCAGGATGGGCAGGGGCATCAACTCGGGCGTCTCGTCGGTGGCGTAGCCGAACATGATGCCCTGATCGCCGGCGCCCTGCTCGCCTGAGAGGCTCGTGGACGCGGTCACGCCCTGGTTGATCTCGTTGGCCTGTTCCGTCAGGAACACGTGGATTTTTACCCCGTCGGCGTTGAAGGCCTCCTCGGCATCGACGTACCCAATTCGGCGGATGGCCTCGCGGGCCACGCGCTCGTAGTCGAGCACGGCGTTCGTCGTGATCTCGCCGGCGAGCACGACGATGCCCGACTTGCAGAGCGTCTCGCAGGCGACCCGGCTCCGCGTGTCCTGCGCCAGGCACTCGTCGAGCACGGAATCCGAGATGAAATCGCAGACCTTGTCGGGGTGGCCCTCCGAGACGGACTCGGAGGTGAAGACGTAGCGCAAGGGCTCTGACATCGAGTGCACTCCTGGTTCGAGGGCGACGGTCGGGAACATCCCGGCGTGCGCCCTCATGCTCGTCACACGCCGCAGACGATGGGGTAGGCCAGAGCGCTGAAAGTCGAAAGGCTCGCCGACCGGTCGTCGCGAGCCTCGGTGCGCGACTTAGACAGTTGTGCTACAGGCACTACTGGCGCGCGGCCCATCAAGTCGGTGAAATCGCCGCGCGACAACCCGACAGTGTAGCACACCGGGGAACCGACACCTACGGACGCGGCGTGCCCTCGTTCGCGTCCCACAGCCAGGCGGCACCCCGCACGCCGCTGGCATCGCCGAACTTCGCCGGCACGAGTCGCGTGGCCACGTGGTCGGAAAACACGAAGGGCGACCAGAGACCCGGAACGTGCTCGTAGAGGCGCCTCACCTTCGACAGTCCGCCGCCGAGCACGATGACGTCGGGATCCAGCACGTTGATGATCGACGCCAGAGCCCGTGCCATGCGGCGTTCGTATCTGGCCATCGCGGCCGCGGCCTCGGCGTCGCCGGCATCAGCTTGCGCGACGATCTGTTCGGCCGCCTGCGCGCGCCCGGAGGCCTCGGCGTAGTCAGCAGCCAGCCCGGGGCCCGACAGGTACGTCTCGATGCAGCCTGTGCGCCCGCAATAGCAGGCTCGTCCCGGCCACTCCCCGGGCTCGGGCCAGGGGAGCGGGTTGTGGCCCCACTCCCCCGCCACGGCGTTGGCGCCTGTGAGCACGTGTCCGCGCACCACGACCCCGCCGCCGGTTCCGGTGCCGACGATGACGCCAAAGACGATGTCCGCACCGGCCCCTGCACCGTCGACCGCCTCAGACAGCGCGAAACAGTTGGCGTCGTTTGCCAGCCGGACGGGTCGGCCCAGGGCACGCTCGAGATCCTCGGTGAGCGGCCGCCCGATGAGCCACAGCGAGTTGGCGTTCTTGACGAGGCCGGACACAGGCGAGATCGTGCCAGGCATTCCGATGCCGACGCTGCCACGCTGGCCGGCCGTGGCTTCGAGGGCGCCCACGAGGTCGACAATCGCGCGAATCGTGCCCCCGTAGTTGTCCCGCGGTGTGGCCACGCGACGCCGGGCCAGTTCCTGCCCGGTGTCCGAGAGGGCCACGCCTTCGATCTTCGTGCCGCCGAGGTCGATGCCGAGTCTCATGCGCTTGTTGTCGCCGTATCAGGACCGGGAGGTATAGTACCTGAGCCCATGCCTTCCCGCGACGAAACACCCGCGCCCGCCCATCCGGCCGCCACGGTCGTCCTTGTTCGCGACGGCGGGCCCCATCCCGGGGCGCTCGAGGTGTTTCTCGTCGAGCGGCCGGCGACCGCGGCCTTCATGGCACGCGCCCACGTGTTTCCCGGCGGGCGGGTCGATCCCGGCGACCGCGACGACCGACTCCTCGCGATCGCCGACGGGGCGGCGACGCTGGCGCCAGGACCGGCCGGCAACGACGCCGCACTGTTGGCACCGCACGCCATCGCGGCCGTTCGCGAGCTCTTCGAGGAGGCAGGCGTGCTCCTCGCGCGATACCGCGACGTGCCGAGCGGCCAGTCGCCGCCCCAGGCCGAGTTGGCCGACGCCCGCGCGGCGCTCAGGAGTGGCACGACCGAGTTCGCGACACTCTGCATGGAGCGCGGATGGCGCCCCGCGCTCGATCGCCTGAACCCGCTTGCCCACTGGGTGACGCCGGTGCCCGAACGTCGTCGGTTCGACACGCGGTTCTTCATCGCGGCGATGCCCCACGACCAGGAGGCCTCGGCCGACGGCATCGAGGCCGTGTCGGGACGGTGGGTGTCCCCGAGCGTCGCGTGCCAGCAGTACGCAGCGGGAACCCTGTCGCTGGCACCGCCAACCGTCCGCACGCTGGATGATCTCTCGACACGGTCGTCGGCGGCGGACGCGATCAGGTGGGCGCGCACGTGCCCGCACGTTCGCGCGTTGCCGCACCCCCTCCGGCGTGATGGCCGCTTGTGGCTGGTGCTGCCAGGGGATCCGCTCCACCCCGATCACGACGGCCCCGGCCTGAGGCCGCCGACGCGCTACGTCGAGGTGGACGGCCGCTGGCGCCCCGCCCCCGCGGACTGATCGCGGCGAACCCGAACCCTCTCCGGCTCCTGGTTCAGAAATGCTCGCGGAACTCACGCGCTCTTGGTCCCGTTCGGGTGCAGGGCGGGCAGGCGGAGATCAGTACGCGAGCAGATCGCGCAGGGCCGCGAGGAGACGTCCCTTCGGGGAGAACTGCTCTTCGAGCGCCTTGCTGAACGGCACCGGCGTATCGAGGGCGCCGAGGCGGGCAACCGGCGCATCGAGCCACTCGAACGCGTGCTCGGCGATCGTCGCCGCGATCTCTCCGCCGAAGCCACCGGTGAGCGGCGCCTCGTGCAGCACCAGTGCACGACTCGTGCGCCGCACCGAGTCGAGCACCGTCTCGGCATCCCACGGCGCGAGCGAGCGGAGGTCGACCACTTCGATCGCGACGTGCTCGTCGGCCAGCGCGTCGGCGGCCTCGAGCGCCCAGGCGACTCCCACGCCATAACTGACGATCGTCGCGTCGTGCCCCTGGCGTGCAATGCGCGCCCGCCCGATCGGCAACGTGTAGTAGCCCTCGGGCACCGGCCCCTTCGACGACCGATACAGCAGCTTGTGCTCGAGGTACAGCACCGGGTTCCCGTCTTCGAAGGCCGCGATGAGCAACCCCTTGGCATCGAGGGGCGTTGCGGGCGCCACAATCTTCAGGCCCGCGACGGCGGCGAACCACGATTCCACGTTCTGCGAGTGGAAGGGTCCTGCACCGCTCCCGCCTCCAACCGGCACGCGAATCACCACCGGCACCCGGCCCCCCCAGCGGTAGTGGGTCTTGGCCAGGTTGTTGACGATCTGGTTGAACCCGCACGAGATGAAGTCGCCGAACTGCATCTCGACCATCGGCACGAAGCCGTCGAGCGCCAAGCCGAGCGCGCACCCAATCGCGCCCGACTCGATGATCGGGGTGTTGCGGACACGCGCCTTGCCGAACTCGCCGCTGAAACCCTCGGTCACCTTGAACGCGCCGCCGTACTCGGCAATGTCCTGTCCGAGGAGCACGACCGCAGGGTTGCGGCGCATGGTCTCGCGCAGGCCGTCGCTGATCGCGTCGACGTAGCGCAGCGTCGGCGCGGTCCGCATGGCCTCGGCGTGCGGTTCCCGCACGGTGAGGAGGCTCGGGGCAAACACGTCGCCGAGCTCACGCTCGGGTGTCGACTCCGGCGCGGGCGCCGCCAGCGCTTCGTCGACGAGATCGTCGATGCGCGTCTTGAACTGTTGGCGGATCCGGGCGCGATCGTCGGCGGTCATCACGCCGACCCGGTCGAGCAACTGCTCGAAGCGCAGCACGGGGTCCTTGCCCTCCCACTCCTCGAACAGGGCCTTCGGCACGTAGGCGGTTCCGGACGCCTCCTCGTGCCCGCGCATCCTGAACGTCTTGAACTCGAGCAGCGTCGGTCCTTCGCCCGCCCTCGCCCGCCGCGCCGCGACACGAACCGTCTCGAGCACGGCTATGAGATCGTTGCCGTCGCACACCACCCCCGGCATGCCGTAGCCCGCGCCCCGATCCGCGAGATCGCGGCAGGCATACTGCTCCGACACGGGCGTGGACAACCCGTACAGGTTGTTCTCGACGACGAAGAGGACGGGCAGCTTCCAGACGGCGGCCAGGTTCAGCGCCTCGTGGAAGTCGCCCTCGCTGGTGGAACCGTCTCCCGTGAACGTCGCCACGACGCGTCGCTCGCCGCGCAACTGGGCCGCCAG
>JAFNAJ010000317.1 GCA_017860085.1 Acidobacteriota bacterium
GGCTCGCGGCAGCGCCCGTCCACGGCCCCGCCGACTGGCAGCGCGTACAGCCGTCCGCGCAACGGTCGCTACCCGACCGGGCAGGCCGTGTCACGACCGCCCGGCCACTACCCCGGCTACGGCCCAGGGTACCGGCCCGGCTACGGGCATGGCTACTACCCCGGCTACAATCACGGCTACTACCCCGGTTACTACTACCCGTACTACTGGGGGGCCGGCTGGTACTACCCGTGGGGCTTCGGCGCCTGGGGCTTCGCCTACGGCTATGGCTGGCCTTACTGGGGATGGGGTGGCTATTACGGTACGAGTTACGCCTACGTCTACAACGACATCGGCTCGCTGCGAATCATGGTGTCGCCGCGTGACGCCCATGTCTACGTCGACGGCTACTACGTCGGGGTCGTCGACGAGTTCGACGGCACGTTCCAGCGTCTCGAGTTGCCCGAAGGCCCGCACCGGATCGAGGTCCGCGCCGACGGGTTCGCCACGTTGACGTTCGACGTGCGGGTCATCGTCAACCACACGATCAAGCTGCGCGGCGTCTTGCAGCCCCTGCCCTGATCCCGGACAATGCGGGGAACCGCCGAGGTTCCCCGCGTTGCTTCGCGCTGTTGCCCTGATCTCCGCGCTCTACGACACCTCGATCGGCGTCGTTCTTCTCGTGGCCGCGCCGGCGATGGCCGGCTGGTTCGGCGTCGCGCCGCCCTCGCCTGCCGTCTTCGGCGACACCAACGCCCTCTTTCTCATCGCCGTGGGTCTGGGCTATCTGCTCCCCGCTCGCGACCCCGAACGGTACCGCGCGTATCTCTGGCTGATGGGCCCCTTCCTGAAGGGGGCGGGAGCCATCGCCTTCGTCGTGGATCACGTCGCCCGAGGATCCCCGCCGGCCTTCCTGCTCTTCGCCGCCAGCGACGGCGCAGTGGCGGTGGTGACATTGCTCGCGCTGATCGTCTCGCGCCCGCGGCCGACACGCTGAACGGACGCGGCCGCGTCGTCGACCGGGATCAGTGATTCTCCGACGATCCTGAACGCATTCGTCGCAGAACGAAGTACACGGGTACGCCCAGGCCGATGATGGCCAGTCCCGCCGCGGAGGGCCCGGGCGACGAGACGAGCGCGTTGAGCACGATGGCGAAGCTGGCGAGGACGAAGACGGCCGGCGCGACCGGGTAGCCCCACGCGCGGAAGGGCCGTGCCGCGCCGGGCTCGCGTCGCCGGAGCACGAAGAGTCCGGTGACCGCAATCCCCGCAAACAGCACCACCGCAAAGCCCGTGTAGTCGACCAGTTGACCGAACGTGCCCGAGAGGATCAGGACGCTGCTCCAGACACCCTGCGCGAAGATCGCCACGGCAGGGGTCCGAAAGCGTGGGTGCACGTGGGCGGCCGACTCGAGGAAGAGTCCGTCTCGCGCCATCGCGAAGTACACGCGCGGCCCCGCGAGGACCATCGCGCTGATGCTCCCGGCCACGATGAAGACCGTGATGAGCGCAAGGGCATCGCCGGCCCCAACGCCGAAGAGCCGGTCGGCCGCAGCATCGATGACGCGCACCTCGGAACCGGCCAGCTCGGACATGGGCAACGCGTAGATGTACACGGCGTTGAGCGCGAGGTACACGCACACCACCGTGGCGGTGCCGAGGGCGAGCGCCCGAGGCACGTTCCGCGCCGGGTCTCGAATCTCCTCCGCGACGTAGGCCGCCGCGTTCCAGCCCGAGTAGCTGAACATCACCGGGATCAAGGCCAGGAGCCAGCCGCGGAACGCGACCGTCGAACCCGACGCGAAGTGCGACGCATCGCCACGGCCGATCGACAACCCGAGGGCCACGAACCCGAGCAGCGTGACGACCTTGCCCACTGCCAGCACGTTCTGCACGACCCTTCCGGGACCGAGCCCGCGGATGTGCACCCACGACAGCACGACCACGGCCGTGAGCGCCACGACCGACTGCCGCGAGACGTCAAGCGCGAGCGGGCCGATCGGCACCGAGATCAGCGGTGTGGTGTCGCCGGCGGCTGGTACGAACCGGCCGAGGTAGTTGGCCAGGCCCACGGCGCTTGCGGCAATGGCCCCCGAGAAACCGGCCACGAACGACGTCCACCCGGTGAGGAACGCCGCGAGCGGTCCGAACGCCTCGCGCAGGTACACGTACTCTCCGCCGGCTCGCGGTCTCAGCGCGGCCAGCTCGGCGTAGGCCATGGCGCCGGCGAAGGCCAGCACGCCGCCGACCGCCCACACGCCCATCATCGCCCAGGCACTGGGCACCGAGAGCGCGATGAACGCGGGGGTGATGAGGATACCGCTGCCGATGACGTTCGAGACGACGATGGCGGCCGCGTCACCCGGTCCCAGGCGCCGCTCGAGGGTCGGAGAGGCCATTCAGCGGATCAACAGCTGTCGATCGATCTTGAACTGGCCGATCTTGACCCACTGCTCGGATCGGTGCTTGGCGAAGATCTCGACCTCGGCGTCCCTGAACTCACTGTGCTGCAGCATCTGCGCGCGCGGCTGCTCGCCCGTGTAGCCGAGGGCCGAGCGCAGCGTGTACGTTTCGGTCGTGCCGCCCGACGCGAGACCGTCGGCGCCGATCCCCCTGACGAAGGCCGAGCCCAGTTCCTCGGCGTCGCCAATCACGCGGAACACCGCGTTGAACTGCACGCTGTGGATGCTCGAGGCGGCCTTGTTCTTGACGCGGAACGAGACGCTTGGCACCAGCTTGTTCTTGCTGCCCACGATGCCGGCGTCGAACCAGCCGGTCACGACATCCGTGACGACGAGCGCTTCCTTGGCGTCGACGTTGTCGCCACAGCCGATCGAAGGGAGCAGGCCGACGACGCAAACCAGCGCCACGAGCCCTTTCGACCAGCCACCGAGCTTCTGGAGCGGTGCCATCCGGCGATTGTAGCTCAGAACTCCTTGACGTCGACCCGCTGACGCGCCTCGTCTCGGCTGAGGCGCCCGGCCCTGAACGCCGCGAGATCACTGCCTCGGATCCTCAGCACGACGGTGACCGTCTCGCCCACCTCCCCGCCGAGCGAACGCTCGTCGTCGCGCGCGGCAATCGTGAGCCACTCGTCGGCGCCGATGCCGAGCGGCGGGCCATAGTCGAGCATGGCATCGGTGAGCGCCAGCTTGACCTCGCGCTCGTACACGGCACCGGGATCGGCGAGCGGCTCGGACGCGGTCGGCACGCGCAGCACCGTTCGCGTCGACTCGTGCGGGGCTGCATCCGGCTCGGGCACCACCGGCCCGACCTGGAGTTCGACCAGCTTCAGCGCGCGCTCGAGTTCGGCCTTCGCCTGGGCGTTCGGCTGTGATTCCACGACGCGTCGCAGCGAGTCGATGGCCCTGACCATCTCCACCCGCGTGCCGGCGAGGGTGCGGACGCTCCACACGAGTGAACGCCGCACGGCCGGCACGTCGACGCTGAAGAAGGCGCCGTAGTTCTCGAGTTTGTAGCCGCGGGCCCGCGCGGGCCCCGAAAACAGCAGCAGGTCGGGAGACACCTGCCTGACCTCGGCGCTCACCAACTGCGCTCCGTGCTGGACCGCGCGCTCGAGCACGCCTTCCATCATCCGAAGCTGGTAGCTCTCCCGCGCCCGATCACGCGCCCGTGCCTGCGACGCCTCGTCGCGTGGCCCGGCGGCCTGCGCCCGATTCGCGGGACCGGCCGCATCGGCATGGCTGGCGCCGGCACCGAACAGGAGCATGGCGCCAAGGGTGACGGGCGCAAGACCCGTGAGTGTTGTCTTGTGGATACGCACGACCTCAGGCTCCTCGTTTTCGATTGGACCCGGCTCAGCGCGGGCTCTGCTGCGACACCCGCATGAAGTAGTTCATCATCTCGCGCGTCCGCGCGGCATCCGCCTGCGTCTCGCCGAGCCCCTGCTGGATACGCACGAGGTCGGCGCGCCGCTGCAGGTCGAAGTCGCGCGACAGTTCGGCGACTCGCAGGGCGAGATTGCGCTGCTGCCTGACCTCGCTCTCGTTGATCAACCGCTCGATGCGCGCGAGCAGTGCCGCGTTGGTTGCGGCTGCCGCCGTACTCTCGGACGACACCGTCGTGGGCGTGACCGCGACCGGTTCGGCGAACTCC
>JAFNAJ010000318.1 GCA_017860085.1 Acidobacteriota bacterium
GGCCGAAGTCGAACACGTAGTACGTGAATCCCAGCACGATCGGCATCAGCGAGATGAGGGCGAGGCTGGCCAGGATCACGGTGTGGACGTAGCCGCTGGCCGTGTAGGGAAACCACTGCGGCCAGAACGCGAAGAATACCTGGCTGCATCCCTGGAACATGGCGACGATGCGCAGGAAGTAGGACAGCGGGAGGTACGCGCGCGGCAACAGCAACGAGACGACCACGAGCACCAGCAGGAACAGCACGCCCGCCCACCACTCGTAGGTCGTGGGCAACGCGGAGGGCACGTAGAAGTCGGGCACCGTGAAGGGAATGAACCCGAACAGCTTGTAGTGGATGGTGCCGATGACGCCTCCGGCGCCCAGCACCGAGGCCCAGAAGTCCATCACCAGGCCCCAGAAAGCAGTGACCCAGTCCAGGATCCAGTACCACAGGGCCAGCAGGCCGACCACCAGCAGGACCGCCGTCGCGACCTTGGTCTTGTCGAGCGGTGAGAAGAGCAGCGCCCGGTGCCTCGGGATGAAGCCTCCCCGGTGGCCGCGGAACCGCAGCCGGCTCAGCTCCTCCCGCAGCCACGGCTCGCTCATCTCACGCCCCGTTGCGCCCGTTCGGGCCGTTGAGCCCGTTGAGCCCCTTCACCCCGCTCAGCGCCCGTGCCGTGACGAGGCCTTCCTGGTGCGCCCACACGGTTCCGTGCACGACGACGCCGTCGGACACGTGAATCCGCCTCGCACTCACCGTTGTCGGGATCTCGGCCGATCCGATGCGGCAGTCCACGCCGACGAAGATGGCCTCCTCCGCGAGAACCGGCCCGTGAATCCGACACCCCTCGCCAATGTAGAGATTGCGACGGGCGACCACGCTGCCATGCACCTCGACGCCACGCCCGAGGTACACGTCGCGGTGGCTCTTGAGGCTGCCCTTGACTTGCGCGCCCTTGCTCACGCGCAGGTCACCGGTGGTGACCAGATCCGCCTCGAGTCGACGCCCGGCGGGCAGCTTGACCTGGCCCTTGATCAGCCAACGCCCGGCCGAGATGTCGGCGATGTCGGGCAGGTCGCGCGGGGTGATGAGCGCGCCTCTCGCCGCAGGGATCTCGACGTGAAGCTCGCGCCCGAACAGCACCCGAGGGGCATGGAGCCGCTCGAACGCGCAACCTTCGGCCAACTCGATGCTCGTGCCCGCCGACACGCGCCCGTACAGCCAGCTGTCGCGGTCCACGCGCACGGTCGCTCCGGCGTGCAGCCAGCGGAGCGAGGTGCTGCGGAACGCGAGATCGATATCGCGCTCGGCGAGGACCGACTTGTACACGCATCGCTCGCCGCCCTGCAGCGACTCGCCCGCGTAGACTTCGAATCGAAGCACCGCCTTGTCAGGAACGCGGAGCGTCCCGCTGCAGAGGACCATGCCGACCGGTGGCGCCTGTGGATCCCACCCGGCGACGACGGCGTAGGGAATGCCCTCTTCGAGCTTGCCGTACTGGTTCACCCCTTCTTCGCGGCAGCGCGCGAGCGGCCAGGCCAGGTGCTGATCGATGAACCGACGGTAGTTGTTGGCGAAATAGTGGACGTCTACCGCGGACTCGGGCACGACCTTCACCGGTTCGACGTCGGTCCGCTCCTGCAGTTCGCGCACGGCGGGGGCGAACGGCAGGTACACCCAGGCCGCGACGAACGCGATCAGGATGAGCGCGGGAAGCACTACGTCCACGCCCGCCTCCCGTTGTGGTTGTGGTTGTGCTCGGTCTTGTGCCAGAACACGTCGTCGCCCCTCGGCTTGAAGAGCGCCTGCGTGAGCGTGACGCGCGTCACCGTGAAGAGGCTGACGAGGAACCCGAGCATGATGAAGGGCAGCAACCGGACCCGCTGGCGCGTGCCGTCGAGGTAGGTGGCCGTGGCGATCTCGAAGAACACGGCGAAGTTGCCGAGCGTGCTGTAGGAGGTGACCGCCAGGATGATGATGAGCCCGGGCTTGTTGACGCCGAGAAACCACAGGGTGATGCCGAGCAGCCAGCCGACGACCACGACGGCCGACATCACGTAGATGTTCATCAGGAGAAGGGCGTCGAGCTTCTCGCGGAAGCTGATGAGGCGGCTGTTGAGCAGCGACCCCGCGTACTTGGCCATCGCCTGGTTGTGGCCCCGCACCCATCGCGACAGCTGCCGGATGCGCATCGCCCACGTGTGCGGCACCTGCTCGTAGCACTCGGAGCGGTTCTGGTAGACGATCTTCCAGCCTCCCAGGATCAGGCGAAGCGTGGCGTCGGTGTCCTCGGTGAGCGAGTCGTCGTTCCACCCGCCCACGCCCAGCAGCGCGCGCCGCCGCACGCCCCCGACCGTTCCGCCGTACTGGGGCACGAGGTTGAGGTTCATCCGCGCCTGCTGATCCACCTGGTACCCGCCCGCGCGCTCGAGGTCGAGCACGCGCGTCAGCAGGTTCTCGGGCGTGTTGTGCGGAACCACCCGCCCCATGACGGCGCCCACCTCGGGGTCGAAGAACGGCGCCGTCAGCTGTTTCAGCAGCCCGCGACCCGGCACGTAGTCGGCGTCGAACACCAGCACGATGTCGTCCTTGACGAGACGCATCGCGTCGCGCAGCGCTGCGGCCTTGCCCGGCTTGCCCCTGGCGCGGTGAAACGGCTGGATGAGCCCCGGGTAGCGCTTGGTGTACTCGTCGATGATCTCGCCCGTGCGATCCTCGGAACGGTCGTTGACGGGGATGATGCACAGCCGATCGAGCGGGTAGTCGACGCGCACCAGGGCGTCGAGGATCTCGCCGATCACGGGCTCTTCGTTGTGCGCCGGGACCAACACGGTCACCCTTGGCCAATCGGCGACGTCGACGTCGAGGTACGGATGCCGTTGCAGCCCGAACAGGCGGTTCAGGGTGAAGATGTAGTGGCGCACCATGTACACGCACACGAGGAAGATGACCGCGTAGAAGGCGTAGAGCATCAGGCGCACGTACCACGCGTAGCGCACGGCGAGCGGGCTGCCCCTTGTCGTACGCCCCACACCCTCTTCCACGCGTGGCGTGCCGCTGCCCGGACCTGCGGCGGCCGTGGCAGCACGGGACATGCTGAAGCCGGGCCTCGCGTACACCTTGACCGATCGGAACCGGACGGTGCCTCCCTGGGCCGCCAGGTACGGCTCGCCATAGACGCTTCGGTTGGCGCGGACTTCGCGGAAGAAGACGTCCCTCGAATCCACGGAGCCCGACACGCGACCGTTTCTGACGACCAGGCGGACGACGTGCCAGGTGCCGTACTCGAGGCGCGGCCCTGTCCTGATGAAGTCAGCGGCGTCGTCCGCGCGATTGACCTTGTGCCGGAAGTAGATCGGTTGACCGCCGGCAAACACGGCCATGCCCGTCTCGCTGAACATCGGGCCGCCGTCACGCGTCCCCACGTGAGCACCCGCGTCCTTGCCCGCGAGCCCCTCCACCAGCTGCAGCTCGGCTTCGATCAGGAAATCGCTGCCGTGCCAGGCGGGCAGGATGTAGACGCCGTTCGTCAACTCGAGCGTGCCGTCCACGAACCGCTGCTGCCCCCATCCCCATCCCGTCGGATACGGGCCATCGGCGAAGTTCCACGAGAGGACCTCCGCCCACTCGGCGCCGCCGATGCCAACCGCCGGGCGCCCGCCGCCCCTCAGCGGGCCGCTGACGATGAAGACGATCGCCGCAATGGCGACGATGAGCAGCACGAGCCTGATGATCGTCTTCACGCCGACACCCTGCCGGGATCGCGGGCCACGTAGACGGCGTTGTCGCGAGACGCCGAGGTCGCGGCGGCGATCGGCTGGACGTTCTGGGGTTGCTCGAGCAGGGCTGACACGATGCGCTGGGCCGCGTGCCCGTCACCGTATGGTTCGCTGGGCCGGGCCATCTGCGCGTAGAGACCACGATCTTGCAGGATGCGCGAGGCCTCTCGAATGATGCCCTTCGCGCGGGTACCCGCCAGCCGCGCCGATCCGGCGGCCAGGCCTTCGGGCCGCTCCGTCACGTTGCGCAGGACGAGCACGGGCTTCCCGAGCGGCGGGGCCTCCTCCTGCAGTCCGCCCGAGTCGGTGACCACCATGTCGCAGTTGCGCA
>JAFNAJ010000319.1 GCA_017860085.1 Acidobacteriota bacterium
TTCATGCGCCGACTGTTGGCCGGTACCTGCGACGTGCGCGATCTGAAGGGCCCGCGCTTGTGCGCCATCGGGCCCGCCACGGCCGACCGGCTCGCCCGGTATGGCATCAAGGTCGACCTGATGCCGGTGGAGTACCACACCGACGCCATCATCGACGCGATCAAGCGCGTGGCGCCCCTCGACGGCGCGCGCGTGCTCTTCCCGCACGCCGACGTCTCGCGCGAGCTGCTCGCCGAAGAGCTTCGCCGCGCCGGCGCCGACGTCCGCGAGGTGGTCGTGTATCGCAGGGTCCGTGAACCGCTGGGGCACGACGGCGATCGGGACATCTACAAGATGTTGCTCGAGGGCCGAATCGACGCCGTGCTCTTCGCGAGCGCCACCAGCGTGATTCACTTCGCCGAGACGATCGGCCAGGACCAGGCCGCCGACCTGCTGCGCACAGTCGTCGTCGCCTGCATCGGACCCGTGACCGCGGAGGCGGCTCAGACCCTCGGGATCCAGACCACCATCGTCCCGGAGCAGCACACGTTACCCGCATTGGTTGCGGCGCTGGTCGACTACTACAGAGAGGCTTAGAACCCCGCCCGCAGCGGATCGTCCGGGTCGAGACTGAACACGTGTTCGCCGGTGATCCAAGCCTCCCCCTCGACCTCGACCTCCAGCGTCGGTCTCGTCCCGTCGTCGCCACGCTCGACGATGCGGGCCGCGAAGCGCGTGCCCCAAAGGCTTTCGTGGACAAGACGCGGGTCGCCTTCCACGAGGCCCATGGCATCGAGGACCGTCACCACGGCAGCCGTCGCGCTGCCCGATGGCGACCGGTCCACCGCGCCGTCGGCATAGACCGTCGCGCTACGCAGGTCGGCGCCGGGTGAGGCCTGGCCCAGCAGCACGAGGCCCTCGACCTGCGCCGCGTGGCCAGCTGGAAGCGTGTGAGCCAGTCGCCGGACATCGATTCGTTCGAGCAGCGTGAGCGCCGTGCTCCTCAACACCGCAAGGTTGCCGGGCACGAGCGCGATGCCCAGCACCTCGCCGTCCGCCAGGGCGTAGACGCCGTTGGCCCACACGATGTCGAGCGGAACCTCGCGCTCGCCAATCACGGCACGTACGCCTCCCGCGATCACGTAGGACGGGTGCGACCGGTACGTCACGCGCGCGACGCGAAGGCCACGACCTCGGGGGACGATGTCCGGCCGCACCTGCACGGGACCCGCGGCGGTGTCGACGATGAGCGCTCCGCAGTCGTCCCTCGATGCGAACAGCGCGCGCTCCAGCGCCACCGTCACCGCACCGATCAGCCCGTGGCCGCAGAAGTCGCGTCGGCCGCCTGCGTGCATGAAGAGAAGTCCGAGGCTGGCTCCGGGCGAGACGGGCGCCGTCAGCAGCGCGCCCGTCATGTCGGCGTGGCCGCGGGGCTCGGCCAGCAGGCCTCGGCGAAGCTGGTCATGCCTTCTCAGCAGGCACCGCTCCCGTTCGGCCAACGAGGCTCCCTCGATCGGAGGAAACCCCTCGACAATCAGCCTCAGCGGTGCGCCAGCGACATGACAGTCGATTGTTCGTACGACTTGTGCAGGACTCATGAAAGGTTCTACAAGAGAACCCTAGCACCTTGGAACTCCAGAACCCTAACCTTGGAGTCCGCTTCTGGTGACAATGCCGTCAGCACTCGGCCGTCAGCGTCAGCGCACGTGTGTGGCTCGCGCCGATGGCCGACGACCACTCGAGTGAAGCGTGGATTAGAACCTCAAGACTCAGGCTGATGAAGTGCTTCTACACCGATCGTTTCGTCTTGCCGCTGCCGCCAACGCACCGGTTCCCGATGGAGAAGTACCAGCGCCTTCGCGAGCGCCTGCTGGCAGACGGGGTGCTTCGCCCGGAGGACCTGTGCGAGCCTCCCGCGGCCTCGTGGGACGAGCTGCGCCTGGTGCACGACGACGAGTATCTGCGGGCGGTGGCGGAGGGTCGCCTGGCTCCGGATCTCCAGCGCCGGATCGGGTTCCCCTGGTCACCTGCAATGGTCGAACGGTCCCGTCGCTCGGTGGGCGGCACGATTGCCGCCGCGCGCGCCGCGCTCGGCGATGGCATCGCCGCCAATCTCGCGGGCGGCACCCACCACGCGTTTCGCGACCGCGGGGAAGGCTACTGCGTGTTCAACGACGTCGCGGTCGCCGCCCGAGTGCTCCTGCAGGCCGGCGCGTGCGCGCGGATTGCAGTCGTCGACTGCGACGTGCATCAGGGCAACGGCACGGCTGCCATCTTCCGCGGCGACCCGGCCGTCTTCACCTTCTCACTGCACGGCGAGAAGAATTATCCCTTCAAGAAAGAGACGAGCGACCTCGACATCACCCTGCCCGACGGCGCGCGGGACGACGAGTACCTCGCCGCCCTTGAAGCGAGCCTGCGCGCGGTCGTGGCTCGTCACGATCCGGAGTTCGTCTTCTACGTCGCCGGCGCTGACCCCTACGAGGGCGATCGCCTCGGCCGGCTGGGCGTCACGGTGAGCGGGCTCGCGGCGCGCGATCGTCTGGTGTTCTCGGCATGCCGAGGCGCCGGCCTCCCGGTGGCCGTCTCGATGGGAGGCGGCTACGCCCACGACGTTGACGCCATCGTCGCCATTCACGTCAACACGATCCGGGAAGCCTCACAATGGACCGCCGTTCCGCCAGAGCGGGCCGTATCATAAGGGCATGACCAAGGGCGGCCGGCCCATCACGGGCCGAGCCGGCATCCGACGCGGGCACTTGATCGTCACGCTGGCGTTGATCTCGTGCCTGGGCGCGCAGCCCTGCGCAGCCTCGGAACCCACGTCGCTCGAGGCACGGACTCGCGCCCTCGAACTCGCCTACAACCTCGACCAGCCAGAGTCGCTGGCCGTGATGCAGCAGGCGGTCGTCACCTACCGCTCAGACCCGGCCGCATTCCGCACGCTGGCCACGCTGGCATGGCTGACGATTCTCTTCAAGCGTGGCACCTTGACGGTTGACGACTATCTCGGCCCGGCGAGCGGGTCGAGTGTGAGCGTGCCCAAGCCGCCGCCCGGCCTCGCGGCGATGTTCCGGGACAACGCCAAGCAAGCGCTCAGCCTCTGCGAGGCGCGCCTGGCACGCAACCCGGGCGACGTGGACGCTTGGTACGAGCTGGGCTCCGCGGTCGGCCTGCTCACCATCTACCATGCGTCGATCGAGGGCCAGTTGCGCAGCGCCTTCCGGGCGGCCCGGCGCGCGTACGACGCCCACGAACGCGTTCTCGACCTCGATCCGTCCCGAAAGGATGCCGGCCTCATCGTCGGCACGTACCGGTACGTCGTCGCGACGATGGCGATGCCGCTCAGGTGGGTCGCCTACATTGCCGGCTTTGGCGGTGGGCGCGAGCGGGGGCTCCGCCTGGTCGAGGAGGCGGCTGCCGCCGACAGCGACGCGCAAACCGAGGCCCGCTTCGCGCTGGTGCTCTTCTACAATCGCGAGCGTCGGTACGACGACGCCCTCGACGTGCTCGTGAAGCTCCAGCAGCGCTTCCCGCGCAATCGACTGTTGTGGCTCGAGGGCGGGGCGACGGCACTTCGAGCCGGGCACGCCGCGCAGGCCGAGGCGACACTGAGGCGCGGCCTGGAGATGCTGGCCGCGGACAACCGCGAGCGCATGTTCGGTGAGGATCGGCTCTGGCGATACAAGCTGGGCGCGACCCTGGTCGCGCTGGGCCGCTATGCGGCGGCCGACGAGCAGTTGCGCGCGGCGCTGGCGGCCACCGGGCGCGAGTGGACGGCCGGGCGGATCCACACCGAGCTGGGCAAGGTGGCCGACGCCGCCGGTCGGCGCCGCGACGCGGTGGCGGCGTACAGCCAGGCCATCGACCTCGGCCGCCGCGACAGCGATCCGGTCGGTGTCAACGAAGCGAGGCGCCTCAAGAGAGAACCCTACCGCACCAGATAGCGCGGTCGCGAGAGGAGTGCGACATGGCAGAGAAGAGCGGCAAGAAGACCTGGGTCTGGGTCGTGGTTGGCCTCCTCGTCGTGCTCGTGGCTGGGTTCGCCGTCTTCATCGGGCTCAGCGTGATGGTCGTCACCAGGAACATGAAGGTCACACCGGC
>JAFNAJ010000320.1 GCA_017860085.1 Acidobacteriota bacterium
GGGTTCAGGTAGGCGCGGCCGTGATACCCGTTGCCGTAGTCGAAGTGCCCATCCACCATGAGCACGTCCGACGCCTTGAGCGCCTTGAGCGCCCGTTGACGGACCGCATCGTACGGCTGCACCACGAGACCTCCTCTTCCCTCAGGCTCCGGCCAGCGCCTGCGCGCCCGCGACGTCGGGATTCACGAACACGACGCGCCCGCCGACGATGGTCGCTGCGACGCCACCCCTGAGTGACCAGCCCCCAAACGGCGTGTTCTTCGACTTCGAACGCAGCCGGCCGATATCGATCGTCACAGCCAGGTCTGGCGCGAGCACCGTGATGTCGGCGGGTTGCCCTTCCGTCAGGCTGCCGCCGGTGACGCCGAGAATGCGGGCGGGGTTCACCGACAGGAGCTCGACGAAGCGCGCCATCGAGATTCGGCCCGTGTGGACGAGCCGATCGAAGGTCAGCGGCACGGCCGTCTCGAGCCCGACGATCCCAAACGGCGCCCGATCGAACTCCACCAGCTTCTCGTCGGCGTGGTGGGGCGCGTGATCGGTGGCGATGGCGTCGACGCTGCCGTCGACGATGCCCTCGATCAGGGCCTCGCGGTCCGCGGCCTCACGCAGCGGAGGGTTCATCTTCACGTTCGTGTCGTACCCCTCGAGCGCGTCGTCGGTGAGCGTGAAGTGGTGCGGCGTCACCTCGCACGTGACGCGGGCGCCGCGGGCTTTGCCGGCCCGCACCGCGCGGAGTGACCCGCGCGTGCTCATGTGGGCGATGTGCGCGCGCCCGCCTGTGACCTCGGCAATCACCACGTCGCGGTCGACCATGATCTCCTCGGCGGCGCCCGGGATGCCTCGCAGGCCCAGCCTCGAGGCATTGAAGCCCTCGTGCGCCACGCCATCGGCCTTGAGCGACGGATCCTCGCAGTGATCGATCACCGGCATCCCGAACATGCCGGCGTACTCCATGGCACGCCGCATCAGGAGCGCCGTCACCACCGGCTTGCCATCGTCGGACACCGCCACGCAGCCGGCCGCGTGCAGCTCGCCGAGCTCGGCCAGCTGTTCGCCCCTCGAACCGCGGGTGACGGCGCCGATGGGGTACACGCGCGCCAGGCCAGCCTCGGCCGCTCGCTCGAGGATCAGGCGGGTCACGCTGGCCGAGTCGTTCACCGGGTCGGTGTTGGGCATGCAGGCCACGGCCGTGAAGCCGCCAGCCACCGCCGAGGCGGTGCCGGTCGCCACCGTTTCCTTGTGCTCCTGGCCGGGCTCTCGCAGGTGGACGTGCATGTCGATCAGCCCCGGGCACACGATGCTCCCTCGAGGCACCTCACGCACCGGCACGCCTTCGGCCGGTAGATCCCGGCCGACACGTGCCACGCGTCCGTCCTTGACCAGGATGTCGAAGTCGCCGTCCACGCCGTTGACCGGGTCGACCACTCGGCCGTGCTTGAGGAGGTAGGTCATGGGTGACACCTGTGCTACAGCTGGTCGCCTTCCGAGGCGCCGGACAGCAGGAACAACACGGCCATGCGAACGGCGACGCCGTTGGCCACCTGGTTGAGGATGACAGAGTAGGGCCCGTCGGCCACTTCCGAGGCGATCTCCACGCCGCGGTTCATTGGGCCTGGGTGCATGATGATGACGTCGGGCTTGGCCCGTCGCATCCGCTCCTCGGTCATCCCGAACACCGTGAAGTACTCGCGCAACGACGGGAAGAAGTTGCCCTGCATCCGCTCCAGCTGGATGCGCAGCATCATCACGACGTCGGCGTCGCGCACCGCCTCGTCGATTGACGTGGTGCTGTGCACGCCGAACCGCTCGACATCCGGCGGCATCAGCGTCGGCGGCGCGGCCACCCACACCTCCGCGCCGAGCTTGCCCAGCAGCAGGAGGTTCGACCGCAACACCCGGCTGTGCAGCAGGTCGCCGATGATCGCGATCTTCAGGCCCCCGATGCGACCCTTGTGCTCGCGGATTGTGAAGGCGTCGAGCAGCGCCTGCGTCGGGTGCTCGTGCATGCCGTCACCCGCGTTGATGATGCGCGACTTGCAGACGCGCGCCAGCAGGTGGCAGGCGCCCGACGAGGCGTGCCGCATCACGATCATGTCGGGTGCCATTGCCTCGAGGTTGAGTGCCGTGTCGACCAGCGTCTCGCCCTTCACCACGCTCGACGTGGAGGCCGCGATGTTGAGCGTGTCGGCGGACAGTCGCTTTTCCGCCACCTCGAACGAGGTTCGCGTGCGGGTGCTCGCCTCGAAGAACAGGTTGATGACCGTCTTGCCGCGCAGCGTCGGCACCTTCTTGATCGGGCGCGCGCCGACCTCCTTCATGGCCTCGGCCGTCTCGAGGATGAGGCCAATCTCCTCAGCTGAGAGGTCGGCGATGCCGAGCAGGTGCTTGCCCTTCAGCCCCGTCACCGTCTGGGTCGTCATGCGTGCGCCTCCTGGACGACGACCTCGTCCTGGCCGTCGGTTTCGGCGAGGCGTACCTGCACGCTCTCGCGCGGGGACGTCGGCAGGTTCTTGCCGACGTAGTCGGCCTTGATCGGCAGTTCGCGATGGCCCCGGTCGACGAGGACCACGAGCTGAATCGAGCGCGGGCGCCCGAAGTCGATGAGCGCGTCGAGCGCAGCCCGCACCGTCCGACCCGTGTAGAGCACGTCGTCAACGAGCAGGATGCGTCGGTCGTCAATCGAGAAGGGGATGTCCGTGCGGTGGACGACGGGCTGTGGCCCGACCGTGTGCCGCATGAGGTCGTCGCGGTACAGCGTGATGTCGAGCGTGCCGACCGGTATCCGCGTGCCCGTGATCGCAGCCACGGCTTCGCTGATGCGCCTGGCGATGGGCACGCCCCGCGTGCGCACGCCGACGAGGGCCAACTGGTCGAGATCGCGATTTCGTTCGACGATTTCGTGGGCGATGCGGGCAATCGTCCGCTCGACCCGGGCGGCGTCCATCACGACAGGCACGACACACCTCTTGCGTCAGTGGCGCCACGGCGCGGCGCAGGGACCAGACGATCTGACTTGGGGGACAGCAGGCCGCCGCCGGTTGACCGGCCACACCCGCCGACAGGAAGGACCTTCACCAAGATTCGCCTCTTTGCGATCTCGCGGGACCGCGTTTAAAGAGCCGTGTGATTGTAGCGACGGACAGGGGCAGTGTCAACGCGCCAGGTGGCCCACCCGGGGCCCACAGCATGCTGTCGGCGACATCGTGCGTCGGGCGCGGACCGTCCGGATGGACGCCGAGCGCCGAACGTGGCCGGCCGAGCCCGGCTCAGTCGTAGGATGCGATGAACGTGATCGGTCGCCCCGCCGAGTACTCGGGCCTGAGAATGTCCGTCCGCGCGTAACCGTCCATATCGCGGCCCACTGGCTGTCCGAGCAAATAGAGGACCGTCGGCGCGACGTCGGTGACGGACCCGAGCGGGAACTTCCCACTTGCCACCTGGCTTCCGTAGGCGAGCAGGAAGCCCTCGGGCGCACGCTCGTGCGAGCCGGTCAGCGCGGGCTGCTGCAGCACCTGCGCCAGCAGGCGCTTGCCGAGCGTGACGGGCTGCATCCCAAAACCGGACACGACCAGCAACACGTCGCCGGGTGCCAGCGAGGCCAGCACGCGGCCGATCTCTGCGTCCGCGGCGGCGTACTGCTGGTCGAGGACCTCGCCGAATCGGCGCTGGTCGACCTCCGAGACGTCGCCAAACTCGCGCGGCATCGCGTACCGCAGGTAGTAGTGGCCGGCGAGGTCGATGCCGGTGAGCCGGAGCAGCGTCACGCGCGGTGCATACTCGGCCTCGAGGCGCTCTGCGAGCGCGGCGAACCACGCGTCTCGCGCGGTCGGCCCCGGCCGCCCGGACAGCAACGGGTCCGGAGGCACCCCGCCGAGCTCAGGCCCGTCGGACCCCGGGACTGGCCGGTCGGGAGGCAGCGGAACCCTCTCAAAGAGCCGGGGCGGGTAGGCGAGGTCCTGCCCCTCGAGCGCGAGGCGGACGCTGCCGGCACTCGTTGCTCGATCCGACACCATGAAGCCGGGCAGGGGCTCGACCGGGTCGGTGAGCGGCAGCCCGACGACGCC
>JAFNAJ010000321.1 GCA_017860085.1 Acidobacteriota bacterium
AGTGCCAAGAAGGGCGTGAAGACCGTTGAGAAGACCGTGCGCTCGGTCGAGCGCTCGGTCGGCAAGCAGGCGCGCGTGGCCAAGTCGACGGCCAAGAAGGGCGTGCGGCAGGCCAAGAAGCTGGCCGCGAAGGTGGACCGCAAGGTCCGCACACAGGTTCGCTCGGCGCAGAAGGGGGCGGCCAAGACCACCGTCAAGGGCATGAAGCAGGTGACGTCCCTGACGCGCAAGGCTGCCACGACTGCCGCCAAGGCCGAGAAGGCCACGGCGAAGGCCCTCGGAGTGAGCCGCGCGAAGAAGGCGAAGAAGGTGAAGAAGGCAAAGCCTGCAGTGAAGAAGGCGGGCGCGCGCAAGACCGCCAAGCGCCGCTGAGCGGCGATTGCCACAGTCGTTCCACTCCACCCGTTTCCGGCGCCAGGGGCGCTCCGATGGGGACGCGCCCGCTGGCGGGCGGGAGCCCCGTCGCGGCCAGACGCGAGGGTGTGAAACCGTGCCGTGAGCGCCGGGTTGACTGCTCAGGGCTGTCCGGCTGTCGGCTCGCCTTTGCCCTTCAAGTACTTGTCGAACCAGCCCAGGTACCGTTCGAGCCGATCGCGTGCGTAGCTCGGCATCGTGATCCCGTGGAACTGCCCCGGGTAGATGACGAGTTGCGTGTCGACGCCGAGGGTCTTGAGCGCCTGGTACATCTGCTCGACGCCAATCACCGGCACGTTGAAGTCCTTCTCCCCGCACAGAAACAGGGTGGGCGTCTTGATCCTGTCCGCGCCGAAGAACGGGTAGGAGATCTTCAACCACAGGTCCTTGCTCTTCCACGGGGGACCAATCTCCAGGTCGTACTGCGCGATGTACTGGTCCGAGCCGTACATGGAGAGCTGGAGCGCGCTGCTCGCGCCGCTCACGGCGGCCTTGAACCGCTGGTCGGTGGCAATCGTGTAGTCGGTGAGGATCCCGCCGTAGCTCCAGCCTCCCAGTCCCAGGCGCTCGGGATCGGCGATGCCCATCGCAATGGCCTGGTCCACGGCCCCGATGAGGTCGACGACCTCTTTGCCGCCCCAGTCGGCATAGATCGCCTTCTGGAAGGCTGACCCACGTCCGCTGCTCCCCCGGTAGTTGATCGCCAGCACCACGTAGCCCTGGCCAGCGAAGAATTGGCGCTCGAAGTCGAAGCCGTAGTCATCCTGGCCGTTGGGCCCGCCGTGGATGATGAGCAGCGTCGGATGGCGCCGTCCGGCGACGAAGCCGGCGGGTTTGAAGAGCAGGCCGTTGACGACCGTTCCGTCCTTGCTCTTCGACGTGAAGTCCTCCACCGCGCCGAGCTGGACCTCGGAAAGCCACGCGTCGTTCTGGTGGGACAGCCGCCGCAGCGATCCGCGGTCAAGCGCATGCACTTCCGGAAGCTCCTCGTTGCTGGAGGCCAGCACGGCCAACGCGCCACTGGGCCCAGCTGACATCGCGCTCACGACCCGTCGCCCGGTCGTCAGCTTCTGGACCTCGCCGCCGGCGACCGCGACACGACCGACGTACTGGGCGCGATCGTCCGTCACCAGGAACGTCACGTTCGCCCCATCGGCGCTCCACGTCGGCTGGCCCCCAACGGGGCGGTCCAGCGACGACGTGAGGAGGCGGGGCGCACCACCGTCGGCCGAGACGATGGCGAGCTTGGCGAGCTGGTAGGCCGAGAAGCGCGGCTCATCACCCTGTCCGTACGCAATCCACTTCCCGTCCGGACTCCAGGCGAGCGGGCCGGTGTCAGGACCCACGAAGGTCGTGAGCTGCCGTGGCTCCGCCCCGACTCTTGCCTCGACGACGTACACGTTCGAGTCGCGCGTGCGATCGGGATCGGGCTGTGAGCGGGTACTGACGAAGGCGATGCGCGTGCCGTCGGGCGACCACGCTGGCGACTGATCGGCATGCGGACCCGATGTCAGCTGCTCGGCCTTGCGGCTCGTGATGTCGAACAGCCACAGGTGCGGGTAGTAGGGGCGCAGGTATCCCGTGCGGTCCTGCTTGAACCAGAAGCGGTCGATCACGATCGGAGGCGTGGTCTTCCGTTTCCAGCCCTCCATCTTCTCCGGATCCTCAGTGGGGTCCGGATCCTCGACGACGAGCACGAGCCGCTTGCTGTCGGGCGACCAGGCGTAGTCGTTGACGCCGCCCTTCACGTCGGTGAGCTTCTCGGCCTCGCCGCCCGCCCGGTTCAGCAGCCAGACCTGGGAGCCGTTCTTCTTCTCCTCTTCGGTTCCGCGGCTGGCCAGGAAGGCCAGGTAGCGACCATCCGGGCTCCAGCGCGGCCGCGACTCGCCGTCCGGGGTGGATGTGAGGCGCACGTGATCGGTGCCGTCCCAGCTGGTCATCCACACGTCGGTGTTGCGCTTGTCCTTCTCGGCGTCGACCGTGCCCACGGTATAGGCCACCCACTTGCCATCGGGTGAGAGCTGCGGGTCGTTGACGTTCTTGATCCTGGCGAGGTCGTCCGGGCTGAGCGGCCGCTTCTGGGGCGCTGACTGCGCCTGAGCGAGATGCGGGATCAGGGCGAGGGCGACGAGGACGACGAGCGGCGCCAGACGGTTCCTGCGATTCATGGTGGTACCTCGGGATGAGCGCGGGGCCGGAAGTAGTGTCCGGGGGACACTAGCAAACCAGCCGAGCGACTTCAAGCGGTGGGACTGGCAGAGACGCCATCGGGCTTCCGCCACGCGGGTGGCGTGGTATCTTCGTCATTCCGAGAGCCACCATGACCGACGCCGACCCGACCCGCCCGACACCAGACAGTGTGGCTTCGCCCGAGCCCAAGGACTTCATTCGCCAGGTCATCGAGGCCGACCGCGAGGCTGGCAGGCACGGCGGCCGGCTGCACACCCGCTTTCCACCCGAGCCCAACGGCTACCTGCACATTGGCCACGCGAAGGCCATCTGCCTCAACTTCGGCGTTGCCGAGGAGTACGGCGGCCAGTGCAACCTCCGCTTCGACGATACGAACCCGGAGAAGGAGGAGGAAGAATACGTCCGATCGATCGAGGAGGACGTCCGCTGGCTGGGCTGGACGTGGGACGGGCTCTACTTCGCCTCCGACTACTTCGAGCAGATGTATCAGTATGCCGAGCAGCTCATCCGCGCAGGCAAGGCCTACGTGGACGACCTGTCGGCCGACGAGATCCGCGAGCACCGCGGGACGCTCACCGAGCCCGGTCGCGAGAGCCCCTATCGCAACCGCTCGATCGAGGAGAGCCTCGATCTCTTCCGGCGGATGCGGGCCGGCGAGTTCCCCGACGGATCGCGCGTGCTGCGGGCGAAGATCGACATGGCGTCGCCCAACATCAACATGCGCGACCCGGTCATCTACCGCGTGCGCCACGCGTCGCACCATCGGACGGGCGACGCCTGGTGCGTGTATCCGATGTACACCTACGCCCATCCCCTCGAGGACGCCATCGAGGGCATCACCCACTCGCTCTGCACGCTCGAGTTCGAGGATCAGCGCCCCTTCTACGACTGGGTCGTCAACACGCTCGACACGCCGTACAAGCCCCAGCAGATCGAGTTTGCGCGCCTCAACCTGAACTACACGGTGATGAGCAAGCGCAAGCTGCTCAGGCTCGTGCAGGAGGGCCACGTGCGCGGCTGGGACGACCCTCGCATGCCGACCATCGCGGGCCTGCGCCGGCGCGGCTACACGCCCGAGTCGATCCGCGATTTTGCCGGTCGCATCGGCATCGCGAAGGCTGAGAACACCGTGGACGTCGCGTTGCTCGAGCACTGCGTGCGCGAGGATCTCAACAAGCGCGCCCCGCGCGCGATGGCGGTGCTGCGGCCGCTCAAGGTGGTGATCGAGAACTACCCGGAGGGCCAGGTCGAGCAGGTGGAGGCGGTCAACAACCCCGAGGACGCCTCGGCGGGCACGCGCACGGTGCCCTTCTCGCGCGAGCTCTACATCGAGCAGGACGACTTCCGCGAGGTGCCGCCGCCGAAGTACCACCGACTCTCGCCAGGCGTCGAGGTCCGCTTGCGCTACGCCTACATCATCAAGTGCGTTGGCGTGGTCAAGGATCCCGGCACGGGCGAGCGTACGACGCAGCCACGTTGTCGGGCAAAGGGCTCGAGTCGGGCCGACGCGTCAAGGGCACCCTCCACTGGGTCTCGGCACCGCATGCGGCCGACGCCGAGGTGCGCCTCTACGATCGGCTCTTCTCGGCCGACGATCCCGAGGATGTGCCCGAAGGCCAGGACTTCAGGTCGACCCTTAACCCGCACTCGCTCGACGTCGTGCGCCACGCGAAGCTGGAACCGTCGCTCGCCTCGGCCGCGGCCGGCGATCGCGTCCAGTTCGAGCGCCTCGGCTACTTCTGCATGGATCCCGACAGCGCTCCCAGCGCTCCCGTCTGGAACCGCATCGTCGGCCTGCGTGACACGTGGGCGAAGATCGAGAAGAGGCACGGGTAGGGGCGCCCCGTAGCGCAGGCCTTCAGGCCTGCGAAAGGCCGCTTCAGGGCTCGCGGCGGCTCGAGCGCTGACGCACCCAGATCGCGACGGCCTCGGCTGCCAACTCGCCCCGCGCCACGGCGAGCGTCATCTCGGTGAGCTCCGAAGAGGCGAATTCGGGCTCGTAGTCATTCGCGAGCAGGAAGACCACCAACGCGTGTGCGCCGGTGCGTTTGTTGCCGTCCACGAACGGGTGATTCTGCACGAGCGAGTGGAGCAACGCCGCGGCCTTGGCGGCAACATCCTGGTAGAGATCGTCACCGCCGAAGGTCATCTGGGGGCGGGCCACCGCCGACTCCAGTGCCCCACGGTCCCGCAGGCGTCCAGAGCCGCCGAAGCGCTCGACCTGCATGGCGTGCAGCGCGAGCACCTGCTCTGCCGACAGGTACCCAATCACCTCGCCAGCTCGCGGAACGAATCGGCGTAGCGGTCCGCAGCGGCTTCGGCCAGCCGGCGAAACCGCCCGGTGACCCTGCCAGATTCGGCATAGCGCACGCCGGGGCGGATGATCACGGCGCCCGTCTGTGGGTGCACCGAGACGTCCACCGCCATCCCCTTTTCGAGCTTGAACTCCTGCACGACCTCAGCGGGGAGCGTCACGGCGAGCGAGCCGCCAGCCTGCACGAGCTTGCGTTTCATGTATATATTCAATACATACTCAGACCGGGCTGTCAACGACGTGGGCGCTCGGCCGCAGGGCTGAAGGCCTGCGCGACCGCGACCACACGTCTGGGGAGTTGGGGCCGCCCCCGCCCCTGCGCCACACGATCGAGGTGTGTCTCGCACTCGCGCGGGGCCCTGGACCCCGCGCACCCCCAGCTGTCTCAGTACTCGTCGAAGAACCGCTGGATCTGCTTCACGTCGTTCGTCTTCGTCAGCCCCAGGCGCAGCAGTACGCGCGACTTCTGGGGGTTCAGACCCAGAGACGCCACGAGGCCCAGCTTGTCATCGTCCACCTCGACGTTGCGGCCCACGCGTCCGGTCGCGACCCTCGAGGCGCGCACGCACACGATGCCCTTCTTCGCCTGGGCGGCAAGGGCCTCGAGGGCTGCCGCAGTCATGTTGCCGTTGCCAACGCCGGCAATCACGATGCCCTTGGCTCCGGAGGCTGCCGCCGCGTCGATGAGCGCGCCGTCCATGTTCTCGTAGGCCATGATGATGTCCACGCGCGGCAGCGACGTGACGCCGTCGAGCGAGAACTCCGAATTGGCCGTGTTCCGCCCCACCGGGCCTCGGAAGAATTCGCATTCGCCGTAGGCCACGGTCCCGATCAGGCCCCAAACCGGCGAGAGGAACGTCTGCACGGCCGTGGTGCTGGCCTTGGTGAGCGACGACGCGCCGTGGATCCAGTCGTTGATGACGACCAGCACGCCGCGCCCGGCCGCCTCCTTGTTGGCCGCCACCGCCACTGCGTTGTAGAAATTCAGCGGTCCGTCGGCCGATAGCGCGGTCGAAGGACGCATGGCCGCCGTCAGGACCACGGGCTTCTTCGACTTGACCACGAGATTGAGGAAGTAGGCGGTCTCCTCGATCGTATCGGTGCCATGCGTAATGACGATGCCGGCCACCTCCGGCATCGCCGTCAGCTGGTTGATGCGCTTGGCCAGCTTCAGCCACACCTCGTCGTTCATGTCCTGCGAGCCGATGTTCGAGATCTGCTCGCCCTTGAGCGTGGCCAGCTTCTTGGCCTGCGGCACGGCCGCGAGGAGTTGGTCGACGCCGACCTGGCCGGAGGTGTAGCCGGCTTGCACGTCGCTCGCCGCGGCGCCGGCAATGGTCCCGCCGGTGGCGAGGACCACCACCTGCGGAAGGGTGACCTGTTGCGCGGCCGGAGCGGCCGGCTTTGGCGCGGCGGCCGCCGCCTGCGGATCGGCCTGGAGCGGCGTCGCCACCGCGATCGCCACGAGCGTCGTGAGTAGAAGCGAACGGAACGGGTGCGTGGACATGTGCGAACCTCCAACGAGCCGGCCTGCAACGGCCGGCGTCAAAAACAAGATTTCATCTCATGAGCATGACGATGACCGGTCCCCAGGCGGTGAGCAGAATGTTGCCGATGGCGTAGGGCACCGTGTACCCGAGCACGGGGAGCTTGCTCTCGGCCTCATCCTGAATCGACCGCAGCGCGGCGGTGACCGTCCCCGCACCTGCGCAGGCGCCGAGCAGGATCACCGGGTTCATCTTCAGCACGTAGCGGCCGAAGAGCAGCGCCGCCACGTGCGGCGTCACGGCCACGACGAAGCCGACGGCCAGCAGGCTCGGTCCCGTGGCGCGCAGCCCTGTGACGAAGCTCGGGCCCGCGTTCAGGCCGACGACACCGATGAACACGGCGAGGCCGATGGTGTCGAAGACCCACAGCGCCGGCTCCGGGATGCGGCCGAAGGTCGGCCGCACGGACCGCAGCCATCCGAAGACGAGCCCCATGATGAGGGCGCCGCCGCTGGCGGTGAGGCTGAGCGGCAGGCCGCCCACGGTGATGGACAGCAGCCCGACGAACCCTCCGATCAGGATGCCGAGGCCGACGAACACGACGTCGGTTTCGCTCGACGGCCGTTCGATGTAGCCCAGCACCTTGCCGACGCGGTCGACGTCCGGCGCAGCACCCGCGAGGCGCAGCAGGTCGCCTCGGTTCACGGTCGTCTCGGCCGTGAAGGGGATCTCCTCGCCGCCGCGGACCAGCTTCACGAGAACGACCCCACGGCCGTATTGCTCGGCGAGCGCCGGCAGCGTCTGGTCGGCGATTGCGCGACTGGTGACCACGACGTCGGCCGTTACCAGGGGGACGTCCAGCAGCGGCTTGTCATCGACCTCGTCGCCGAGCGCGCCGCCCTGGCCGACGATCACGCGGCGCCTTGCGGCCACGGCGACGACATCGCCCTTGTGCAGCGGGGTCTCGGGCGTCGTCTCGACGATCGTCTCGCCCCGGCGAATCCGGCTGATGAAGACCCGCTCCGGGGCAAACGACGCCTCCAGTTCGCCGACACGCTGATTCGCAAACGCGTCGGCGAGGCGGACTGCCCGGATGGACCATTCCCGGTAGGCCGACTGCGTACCGGGGTCCATCTTCTTTCCCGCGGACATTCGCTCCTCGAGCTTCCGGGCCTCCGCCTTCAGATCGATCCGAAGCAGTCTCGGCGCGAGGCTCGACAGGAACCACACGACGAAGCCCGTCCCGACCAGGTAGCTCACCGCGTAGGCGATGGCAGGAACCACACGACGAAGCCCGTCCCGACCAGGTAGCTCACCGCGTAGGCGATGGCGATGTTGTTCAGCAGGCGCGTCTTCTCGGTTTCCGGCAGCGCCAGCCGGTTGATCGTGTCGCCCGCTGTACCGATGACCGTGGACTCGGTGAAGGCACCGGCCATGAGGCCCGCCGCGGTGCCGGGGTCGTATCCCATGAGCTTGGCGCCGGCGACGGTCGTCAGCAGGCTGGTCACGCACAGGACGACCGTCAGCGCCACCTGGCCCACCGCGCTCTTCTTGAGACCCCGGAAGAACTGCGGGCCGACCTTGTAGCCGGTGGCGAACAGGAACAGGTCGAAAAAGACGACCTTGACGAGAGGATGGATGGGAATGTCGAGTTGTCCGACCACCACGCCGGCCAACAGCGTCCCCACGACGTTGCCGAGGGTGAAGGTCCCGAACCGCACGCGCCCGATCAGGAATCCGAGCGCGAGCGTCAGGAAGATCGCCAGCTCGGGATTGTGCCGCAGCGCTGATGTCATCCAATCCATGCGTGGCCCCTCTGCCTGGGCCTCCCATCACACCAAATGCGCCGGCGGGCCTGAAGGCCCGCCCTACAGATCTGGCGCAGGGCCTGAAGGTCCCCGCCCTGCAGATCTGGCGCTGAGCGCGAAGGCCGCTCTGCAGACCTGGCGCAGGGCGCTTCGGTTCAGCGCGTGACGAACGCCAGCCACGGCGCGCCCACCGCGAGGAACACCAGGAGGTTGAAGACCGTGATGATCGCACCGAGCCGATACAGTTCCCCTTGTGACAAGTAGCCGCTGCCTGCGAAGAGCAAGTTGGCGCTCGACCCCTGCGGAGTGATGGCCGAGAAGAAGTTTGTCGCGAACAGCAGCAGGAATGCCAGAGGCACGGCGGGCACGCCCAGCTTGATCCCCACGTCGAGGAAAACGCCGAACAGGGCGAGCAGGTGCGCCGTCTGGCTCACGAACAGGTAGTGCAGCACCACGTACGCCACGACCAGGATGAAACCCGCCCACACCCACGGCATCCCGCCCATCGAGCCCGCGAGACGTTGGCCGAGGAATCCCATGAAACCCAGTTCGTTGAGCTGGCCGCTGAGCGTGAAGAGCACCGCGAACCAGATGTACGTCGCGAGGACGTCGCCTTCCTTGGCGATGTCCTGTAGCGTGAGCACGCCGGTGGCCAGCAGCACGCCGAGGCCGAGAAAGGCAATCGCGGTCGAGTCCAAGTGCAGCGTGGCCGCCGTGGCCCACAACACCACCATGACTACGAAGGTTGCCGACACGATTTTCTCGTGGGCGCCGAGCGGCCCGAGCGACGCCAGGGCGGCGCGCGCGGCAGCTGGCGCCGCCGGCGTGGCCGTGACCTCCGGCGCCATCAGCTTGTAGAGCAGCAGTGGCAGCAGGAGCATGGCCGCGAGGGTTGGCACCGACGCCGCGAGCAGCCACGTGCCGAAGTCGATGTCCACGCCAAGCGGCTTGGCGATCTCGGCACCG
>JAFNAJ010000322.1 GCA_017860085.1 Acidobacteriota bacterium
CCCTGGTCGCGCCGAGGGCGCGAGCCGCTGCCGGTGCTGCCCTCCACCGAGCGCCCCCAGACGGTCGAGGCTTCCGTGACACCGCCGGTAGCGCCGCTGGGCGACGCCTTGTCGGGGCAGGACAGCGCCGTGCAGCCGCCGACGGTGACTGTTCCTGAAGTTCCGAAGCCAGTCGCGTCGCTCTCGACTGCGCCTCCGCGAGCCGAGGCCATTGCACGGGAGGCCCCGGTCGAACCGCCGCAGGACGGCAGTGCTCACGTTCTGACCTTCCCCGCGCGGCGTCCCAGGATGACGATCAACTGGCGTCGCACCATCGCCGCATCGATCGTCATCATGTTGATCGAAGGTGGGGCGTTCGCCACGGCTTACTGGTACGTCAAGCCACGCGAAGTGGGTTACCTCCTCGTGAACAGCACGGTCGCGGGTCTCGACGTGTCGATCGACGGGAAGGTCCAGGGCAAGACCCCGTTGTCACTCGAGCTGCCGCCCGGCCGGCACACCATCGAGCTGCGGGGGCAGGGCGTCACGAAGGCGGTGCCGGTCGAGATTGCGCCGAATGTCCAGACGTCGCAGATGATCGCCTGGTCACGGCCGGCGAAGGTCGGGCGGCTCAGCCTCAAGACCACGCCGGCGGGCGCCCAGGTCATGGTCGATGGACAGCCGCGCGGACTCTCGCCCCTCACGATCGACGACCTGCCCGCCGGCCCCCACCAGGTTGTTGCGCAGAACGAGTCGGGCACGGTCGAGCAAACGGTGCGCGTGGTCGCCGATGAGACGCTCGAGATCGATGTGCCGATCTACTCGGGCTGGCTGGCGCTGTTCGCGCCGGTCGAGGTGAGGATCTTCGAGGACGGCAGGCTTCTCGGCACCTCGCTCGATGGCCGCATCCTGATGTCGCCGGGCCGCCATCGGCTCGAGCTGGTGAATCAGCGGCTCGGCTTGCGCCAGATTCGCGAGGTGGTCATCCAGCCGGGGCGCGTCCTCGCGGTGTCGGTTGAAGCCCCACGCGGAACGATGGTGATCGAAGCGCCGAGCGGCACGTCGGTCTCGGTTGATGGCGTCGCGATGGGCGTCACGCCTCTCGGCGAGCTCTCGGTGGAGGTTGGCACCCGGGAGATCCTCTTCCAGCACCCCGAGCTCGGTCAGCGACGGGTCACGGTGACCGTGGGTGTTGGTGCCCCGGCACGGGTCAACATGCTCGCGCCGCGCTAGTCCAGATCTCTCAGCTCTTCGTCCAGCCGCGCCTGGTAGGCATCGGCCTCGGTTGGCCGGGGCGTCTCGGCCGGGCCCGTCGCGCTTCGCCGTGAGAAACGCCGCACCAGCACGACAACGAGCGCCGCTCCTCCAATCAGGAAGACGGGCGGCAACACGTAGAGGAACCGGTTGAAACCACGTGCCGGCGGCTCGGCGAGGATCTGCTCGCCGAACTGGACGACGTAGTCCTTCAGGATCTGCTCCTCGGTCTCACCGCGGGCCAATCGGACCCGAAGGTCCTTCTTGATCTCGGTCGCGGCTGGCGACTGGTGTACCGAGACCTGCTGGCTCCAGCAGCAGGGCGCGATGAGCTTGGCCTCGAGGCGACGCGCCGACGCTTCCATTGACGCCGATTGGGGTGCCGGCTGGGCACTCAACGCGAGGAGCAACGCAACGATGGACAGCACTGGGCCTCCTTGATTCCTGCACCGCTCACTCGGCGGTGGCCGCCGTCTTCTTCCGCGTGCGCGCGCTTGCCGCAGAGCCGCGCTTGCGCGGGGCCGCCGACCCTCCGGTCTTCGCCTTCCGCTCCTTCGCGGCTGCTGAAGGCTTGCGCCCGCGTCCCCGGGCGGTCCTGCCCTCTGCCACCGGCGCCGCGGCGGCCGCCTCCGGTCCCTCCGCGCCGCGCGCGGCTGCCTCCATCCCGGTGACGTCGCTCAGCGCGTCGGTGGTCATCGTCGACGAGGGCGGCTGGTCCCCGGAGGTCGGTGGGAGATACGACGCGTCCTGTGGCACCGGCTCCAGTGACAAGACAGGTTCGTCGGGCGCAACGCCCTGTGGAGCCTGGCGCTGATAGGCGGGGCCAGCGTACACGCGGACCACGCCCATGCGGTCGCGGTCGAGCCTGAAGAGCCCCTCGCGCTGGCCGTATCGCAGGGCCTCGACCATCCCGCTGAACCCGTACTTCCGCTCGTCGAACGCCGGGTCTATGGCACGGACGATCTGCTTCGCCTGACGGACGTAGAGCGGCCATCTAGGCGGGCTGGCGGCCCCGAGGAACGCCTGCTGGATGATGCGGTGCCCTTCGGCCTGCAGCAGCGAGGCTTCCCCGGACGAACCCGTGTCGGGCGGCTCTGCCGCGGCCGGCGTGGCGACCGCTGGCGCAGGGGAGGCCTCCGCGGGCTCGGCCTTGCTCGGTTTCTGAGCAGGCGCCCCGTCGCCAGCCCCTTCGCTCAACTCGACGTGCAGGCTGCGATCGGAGCCCTTCAACGACACGTAGCCAGCCTTCGAGAGCTTCTGCACGAAGTCGCGGAACGAGCTCGCGCCGTACTCGCGCTCCGAGAAGGCTGAGTCGAGCTGCAGCAGCGTGCTCTTCAACAGGCCGAGCTGAGGCACCACCTCTCGGTCGGCGAGCAGCTTGAGCGCTCGTCGCACGAGCGGCATGGCCTGTCCGAGGTTGGTGTCGCCCGTGGCGCGACTGCGGTCGGCCGTTCGCCCGCGGCCGACGAGGTTCTCGTAGGCGATGAACTCCGTGCAGTTCTTCTGCATCACCACGCTCGTGAAGGCCCGGCCGCCCACCACGAACACCTTGCGGTCGTACTGCTTGAGCTTCTCGACGAGGCTGATGAAGTCGCTGTCGCCGCTCACGATCACGAACGCGTTGATGTGGTTGTGGGTGAAGGCCATCTCGAGCGCATCGAGGGCCAGGTTGATGTCAGCGCCGTTCTTGTCGCCTCCCGGCGTCAGGCTGCGCTGCACCATGTGGATGGCGTGCTGGGACATGGTGCGGCCGTAGTCGCCCGCCCGCGTCCAGTCGCCGTAGGCGCTCTTCGACACGATTTCGCCGCGCTCCCTCAGGGTCTCGAGCACGGCCCCGACGTCGAAGTGCTGGCCCAGGGTGGTCTTCGCGCCGATCTCGATGTTGTCGAAATCGATGAAGACCGCGATCTTGAGCTGGTCTGGTTTCACTAGCAATCTCCTCGCGCTCCGGGAGCGCGGGAGCCGTCGCATTCGTGGGCGGGTCGGCGCGGAGTGCCCGGCCTTCGAGGGCCCGGGCGCGCCCCATGACGGGGCAACCTCTGTGCAAGCGACACGGGTCTGGGCAGAAGCGCCCAGGGCGCGGCGGCCCGGATTCGAGCGGCCGCACGGTGTCTCGACAGCCCACGGGCGGCGGCTTCAGCCGCACCCCGTGGTCACGTTATGGTGGGTCCCTGGCCCGGCGGGGCAACGCCTCGGCGGGCCTCAACACCCAATACTCGACGATACCTTCCCGGCGGCCTCCCGTCAACCTGTTCGGCCGAACGGAGGCTCAGCGAACCCGCACGCTGACCGTCAGAGGGGCGGTCAATTGGACCTTGAGCGGGGTGCCGGCTGCCAACTCCACCTCGTCGCCACGGGTCATCATCACGGCTCCCGTTCCGACGCCGCCACCGACAGCCGTGCCGATCGCGGCCCCTTTGCCGCCACCCGCGATGCCCCCGATGATCGCTCCGCCAACCGCGCCGATCCCCACTTTCGTGGCGTCCTTCTTCTTCGTGCTCTGGGCCTCTCGCACGACGGATGCCGTCTTGATATCCAGGGTCTCGCCGTCGGAGACCGACATCTGGCGGAAGCGGACCACGATCCGCGCAAGACCCTTCACCTTGCCCGAGCGCGTCGCCTCGGTGACGGTCCCGAACACCTTCGCATTGCGCGGCACCACGGTCATCTCGTCGATGACCACCGGCTGATCCAGGTAGCCCAGCACGCGGTCCTCCACCTGGCTCTTGTCCGACGCCACGGTGGTGTCGAGCACCACCGACAAGCGCGTGCCAGCGGGGATGGTCACCTCGCGGTACTCCGGTGCCGG
>JAFNAJ010000323.1 GCA_017860085.1 Acidobacteriota bacterium
GAGGCGGCCCTCGACCTCTACCGCGCGGGCGCGTCCGTGACCCTCGTGCATCGGCGGGCCGCACTGGGCGAGTCGATCAAATACTGGGTGCGGCCCGACATCGAGAACCGGATCCAGGAGGGCTCGATTGCGGCGCGCTTCAACGCCCGGGTGACCGAGATCCGCCCCACGTCGGTCGTGATCGAGCGTCACGAGCAGCACGAGGAGCTGCCCGCCGACGCCGTGCTGCTGCTCACGGGGTACCACTCCGACGTGACGCTGTTCGAGTCCTGCGGCATCACCTACGACCCGCACAGCTACGAGCCGCACTTCAATCCTGAGACGTTCGAAAGCAACGTCGAGGGATTGTTCCTGGCGGGCAATGTCACGACAGGGCGTCAGAGTGGCCGGATCTTCATCGAAAACGGGCGGCTTCACGGCGAGCAGGTGATCAGGGCCATCGCGCGGCGGCTGACGAAGACACCGGCGCCAGCCTCAGCGTGAGCCACACGCGCCAACAGCCTGTGGCTTCCTGTTTTCAGGTGCTCTGTCGATTAGTGCAGTCCCCGCGACTGCGCAGGGGTCGACTGCAGGAGCAGCTTCATTTCGATCAGCTCCGCGAGTGACGCCGACCGGGCCAGTGGACCGTCGGCCTCGAGCAAGGCCTGCCGCTCCACCGGCTCGAGCGACAGGTACTGCGCCAGCGCGTGCACGAGATCTTCGTCGGGCATGGCGGCTGGAAGCGGCAGCTCGGTCGTGTCGAGGAACGTCGCAAGCAGCCCCTCGAGTCGCCGGCGCTGGTCCTGCAGGCCCAACCGGTCCGCATCGGTCAGGCGTTCGGGCAGCGCGTCGATGACGGCCACACGGTAGGGCTGCTCGTATTCCTCGCTGCGGATCCTGAACTTCCCGAGACCCTTGAGGACGAGGTTGAACCGTCCGCCGGGCAGCCGCTCGACGTGCGTGATGACGCCGGCGCAGCCCACGGGATAGACGGTGGGGCGCTCCTCGTAGTCGGGCTCCCAGCCGGGCTTGAGCAGCACCATGCCGATGATGCGGTCGCCCTCGAGGGCATCGGCCACCATCTCCCGGTAGCGTTCCTCGAAGATGTGCAGCGGCAGAAACACGTTCGGGAACAAGACGACGTTGGGGAGCGGGAAGATCGGGATGCGAGCCGGCAGCATGGGACCCAGCCTCAGTGGACGGTGCGCGTCTTCCTGTTGAGATCGTCGACCAACACGTATCGGCCCAGCATGCGTGGCGTGGTGGAGTACGCCTTGCCATGGCAGACCTCGGCCACCTGGCGGGCCACCGCCCACCGCAATGTTCCGAGGGTGAGGTGCATGAACGGGATATTATCATTGGAGTCCCGGCGGCTTCCGGCTCCCTGTTCTGATGCCTTCAGCGTCCGTCACCGACCATCCTGTCCTCAGGCGCGAGCGGCCACTCGTGTTCGCGCACCGCGGTGGCGCCAAGCTCCGCCCCGAGAACACGTTCGACGCGTTCGAGCACGGATTGTCGCTTGGGGCCGACGGTCTCGAGTTCGACGTGCACCTCAGCCGTGATGGGGAGGTCGTGGTGATCCACGACGCGACGCTCGACCGGACGACCAACGGGGCAGGGCACGTGCGCGATCACACCGCGAGCGAGTTGTCGTCGCTCGATGCCGGATTCCGGTTTGCCGAAGACCACGGGTACCCCTTCAGGGCACGGGACGTGCGCATCCCGCTGCTGCGAGAGGTGCTCGACCGCTACCGCGGGGTGCCGATCATCATCGAGCTGAAGGGACGCGATCCGGAGTTGGCCCGAGCGGCGGTGGCCGTGGCCGCCGAAGCGGATGCGTTCGGGCACGTGTGCTTCGGGGGATTCAACATCGACACGCTGAGGGCCGCGCGCGAGGCCGGGGCGCCCGTGACGGGAGCGGCGACGGACGAGATCCGACAGGCGCTCACGCTGTCGCGTATCGGGTTGCCGCCTGTGCGCCCGTCCTACCGCGCGGTGCAGGTGCCCGAGCACTCGGGCGCCACCCAGGTGGTGACGTCGCGCTTCGTTCGCGCCCTGCATCGGGGCGGCCTGCCCGTGTACGTGTGGACCGTCGACGCGCCCGACGACATGCATCGGCTGCTCGGGTTCGGGGTCGACGGGATCATCTCAGACCGACCCGACGTCGCCGTGGACGTCGTGCGTCGCTGGCGCCGCACCTAGGAGGGGGTCAGGCACCATTTTCATCCTGGCGAATGGCCGACATCGGGAGCGCGCAGGTTCGCCTCCTTTGCTTGACTTTGCGCCATGTCGGTGTCGAGAAGTTGACGCGTGAAAAATGGTGCCTGACCCCCTCAGTCGCGTGTTCTGGTTGTGCGCGTTGGGGCGCCGACTCGGACGCCCACGTGCGCATTCGTTTCCTGGTAGACCTCGGACCGGATCCAGCTCACCCCGGCCTCGAAGGCCATTCCCGCCGGCAGTTCGAAGAGCAACCGTGCGCTCGGGTGGTGGTAGATGACCGCGTCGCTGTCGGTGCCGATCAGGTACCCGATCGCCAGTCGCCGCTCGCGGTCAGCGCGGAACCGCGGTCGATCGAGCCACCAGCTCCACTCGAAGCCAATGTCCGCCCGGACGAAGGACGCGGGAGAGAAGTAGTCGGCCCGCGGCTCGTCGTACCCCACGTACCAGCCCCAGCCCACCAGCCGCAGCTCGTGCGTGCCGCGGGTGAGGGCATGAGAGGCCGTGACCGTGGCGCTCGCGACACCATTGCCGTCCGACAGAGACTGACGCGCACCCGCAACCTGCACGGCGGTCGTGACGCCCTCGAACGCCAAGCCCGCGACACCACCCGTCGCCTGGAGCCGTGCGTCCACGGTCGTCATGTTCTCCAGTACCGCCACCCGCTCTCCACCACCGAACAGGCGCCAGTGGTCGGCTGGACTCCAGCTCACGAGCGCGCGCCCCTCGACCGACGGGCCCTCGTTCCCGTCGAACTCGAGCACGCCGCCACGGCCCTCCACCTGCCACGACGGCGAGAACCGGTAGCTGCCGAACGCCGACGCTCGGTAGCCGTTCCGCTCCACCCCAGATGCCCCGGCGGAGATCGCGCCAGCCACGACGCCGAACTCCGCAGGCAACGACGCCCCGAGGCGCATCGAGAACGTCCCACCCTGCTCGGCAACGTCCAGCAGCCGGAGGCCATCGTACCCGTCGGACGTCCGTCGCGAGACGTAGATGTCCCCCGACGGGCGACGGGCCCGCTCGAGGCGATCGGATGCCGCGCGCGCAAGCCGGTGCACGGGCACCACGGTGTCGAGCTGGTGCAACCGGCGGCCGGCAGCCTCGAGGTCGCCCAACGCGGCCTGCGATTGCGCGAGCTCGAACGCGGCCTCGCGGCTGCCCGGCTCGAGCGCCAGCCACTGCTCGTAGGCGGGCACGGCCTCCCGCCACCGCGCCTGGTAGAACGCGTCCTTCGCCGTCGCTTCCGCAGCAATGACGGTGGCCTCGGGATGGGCCACGACCAGCGCCTCGTAGCGCTCGCGCGCCTCGTCGGCATCACCCGCCCAGCCGGCCACACGAGCGCTCAGTCTCGCGGCCTCGAGGTCGAGCGGCGCCTCCTGCAGGTACGCGTCGTACGCCGCAATCGCCTCGTCGTAACGCCCGCTGAACGCCAACAGGTCGGCGCGCAGTCGGCGCGCCGCCAGCGAAGCGGGAAAGGCCTCGATCGCCGCCTGAGCCGCGGCCAGGGCCTCGCTCCACGTCTCGGACGCGGCCAGCACACGCGCCCGCGCGAGCATGGCCAACTCGCTTCGGCGTTCGGGCTCCGGCAGGCCATCGAGCCAGCGCGTGGCCCTCACCACCAGCGGGTCGTTGTCAGACCGCGCCAGTCCGGCAATGCGTTCGGCCATGCCAACCACGCGTGCCGGGTCGTGCGCGAAGATCTCAGCGAAGCGGTCGAGTGTCCGGTCGACATCCGACGGCCGCACCCGAACAGCGGCGTCGACCTCGACGATCCAGGCGTCGATGCGCTGCTCGTCGAGCGCAATCGCACCATCGGCAGCGTCGATGGC
>JAFNAJ010000324.1 GCA_017860085.1 Acidobacteriota bacterium
GTCTTTGGCGTGCGCAGCGAGGTGGCCGCCAGTCTCGAGATGCCCCTCGCCAAGGTCCGCGTGATCGGGCACTACATGGGGGGAGGGTTCGGCAGCAAGCTCGAGGCTGGCAAGTACACGGTGATCGCCGCGTTGCTGGCCAAGGCGGCCGGCAGGCCGGTGAAGTTGTTCATCACGCGCGAAGAGAGTTTCCTGTGCGTCGGCAATCGACCGCCCAACTCGATCACGGTGAAGGCCGGTGTCAGGAAGGACGGCACCCTCACCGCCTTGCAGTGGACGAACATCGGATCGAGCGGGGCCTATCCGGATGGGTCGAGCACGGGCTACCTGGCGCGCGACCTGTACCGATGTCCGAACGTGCTCGTTGAGGAAACCGACGTGTTCATCAACGCCGGCAGGGCGCGAGCGATGCGCGCACCCGGTTTCCCCCAGGGCGCGTGGGCGCTCGAGCAGATGATGGACGAACTGGCCGAGGCGATCGGGATGGACCCAGTCGCCTTCAGGCTGAAGAACGTGCCAGACGTCAGCCAGGTCCGGGGCAACATGCCGTTCACATCGACCGGGTTGGCCCGCTGCCTGAGCGATGGGGCCGAGGCGTTCGGCTGGAAGGCCGGACGGGCACGGCCTCGCGGCGCGGGTCCCGTCGTTCGGGGGGTTGGCGTTGCCGCGTGCATGTGGGGCTGGAACGGAGACCCGCGGGCCACCGCCATCCTCAAGTTCTTCGGTGACGGCAGCGCCAGCTTGACGTTCGGCGCGAGCGACATCGGGACGGGCACCAAGACCGTCATGGCGATGGTGGTAGCCGAGGAGCTCGGCATCCCGCTCGACCGGATCGCACTCGAGCACGCCGACACCGGGACGACACCGTTCACCGTGGGTTCCGGCGGCAGCCAGACCATCCTGGTGTCGGCGCCAGCCGTGCGGTCGGCCGCGCTCGATGTGAAGCGTCAGATCCTGCAGATGGCTGCCGAGCAACTGAAGGTCGATGCGGTGTCGCTCACGCTCACGGGAGGAGAGATCCGGGGCGGGCCAGCGCCGCTCCTGCTCAAGGACCTCGAGCGCCTGCAGGAGCAGGAAGTGGTCGTAGGCGTCGGCTCCCGCGAGCCACACCCCCCGGGCAAGGTGGCCCTCCCGTTCGCGGTGCACTTCGCCGAGGTGGAGGTGGACACGCGCACGGGGGAGGTTCGCTTGCTGCGACTGCTCGGCACCCACGACAGTGGCCGCGTCATGAGTCGGCTCACGTTCGACAACCAGGTGTTCGGGGGCATGACGATGGGGATCGGGTTCGGGATGACCGAGGCTCGGGTCATCGACCGCAACACCGGCCGCGTCGTCAGCGCGAACTGGCACGACTACAAGCTGCCGACCGCCATGGATGTGCCGCCGGAGATGACGTGCATGCCGATCGATCCGCACGACACCGAGTGCAACAGCGTCGGATCGAAAGGGCTGGGCGAACCGGCCACCATTCCAACCGCCGCCGCCATCGCGAACGCCGTGTATCACGCGACCGGTGTCCGCGTGACCGACACGCCGATCAACCCGGTCCAGCTCGTACGACTGCTGGCCACGCGACGCGCAGGGAGGTGAGCGATGCTGCCCGACTTCTCGTATGTGCGACCCGGGACGCTGGACGAGGCGGTCTCGCTGCTGGCCGATGGACGGAGCCGCGTGCACGGGGGCGGTACGGATTTGCTTGGCTGCCTGCGCGATCGTGTGTTTGCGGCGGAGCGGCTGGTGAGTCTCCGCGATCTCGCCGGGCTGCGCGGTATCCAGGAAACCGCGGATGGGGGTCTGCGGATCGGGGCCCTCACGGCCGTTGCAGAGATTGCGGAGCACGAGACGGTGAGGAGCCGCTACAGGGCCCTGGCCGAGGCTGCTGCGTCGGTGGCCAGCCCGCAGCTCCGGCAGCAGGGGACCCTGGGGGGCAACCTGTGCCAGAAGCCGCGGTGCTGGTACTACCGCGGCGATTTCCACTGTCTCCGCAAGGGTGGGGACACCTGCTATGCGGCTGCGGGCGAGAATCAGTATCACTGCATCTTCGGTGGCGGCCCCTGTTTCATCGTGCATCCGTCCGACACCGCGCCAGCGCTCATCGTGCTCGGGGCCGCGGTGCAGGTCGTCGGTCCACGAGGAACCCGGAGGGTGCCGCTCGAAGAGTTCTACGTGCTGCCGGAGGCGGACGTGGAGCGCGAGACCACGCTCGGGCGTGGCGAGATCGTCACGGCGATCGACCTGCCGCCGGCCGGACCGTCGCTGCGCAGCTCGTATCGCAAGGTCCGGGCGAGGGGCGCGTGGGACTTCGCCCTTGTCGGCATGGCCCTCGCACTGCAGCTCGACGGCGGCGTGGTGCGCGACGCGCGGGTCGCGTTCAGCGGCGTTGCGCCGGTGCCGTGGCGCGCGCGCGATGTCGAGTCGGTCCTGCGGGGGCAGCGCATCGACCGTGCCGTCGTGAGCCGAGCGATGAACGCGGCGGTGTCGAAGGCGTCGCCGCTGCCGCACAACGCGTACAAGGTCGACCTGCTGCGCGGGTTGGTGGAGGAGCGGCTCGCGTCGATCGCGTGACGCTACGCATCAGAGGGCCTTACCCTGAGCGCGGTGGGGGGGGGGCCGTACGGCACGTCGGCATTGTCCCGCTCGTCCCAGATCGGTGCCGACCGCTCGATCCGGGACCTAGATCGGTGATAATCCGTCGAAGCTGGCGGTGACGTCTGCCTGGCCCCCTTCTGGGCCCAGGTGGGCCGCCGGTCAGCAACTGCCGAGGACCGTATGCGGGACATCGTCGTCGGTCGGCCCGAGTCCAGCGAGTACGCGCCGTTCTTTGCAGGCTACGTGGCAAAGGTGCTCGCGGGCGAGATTCTCGAGGTGCTCGAGGACCAGCGGGCCCGCGTCGTGGACGGACTCTCGGACCTGTCCGACGACCGGGTCGACTTCAGGTACGCCGAAGGCAAGTGGACGGTCCGGCAGGTGCTCGGCCACGTGAATGACGCCGAGCGCGTGTTCGGCTACCGGGCCCTGTGCATTGCCCGTGGAGAGGCCGCCCCATTGCCCGGCTTCGACGAACAGCTTTACATGGCCAACGCCCCGTTTGCCGAGTGCGCCTTTGCCGACCTGCTCTACGAGTTCGACGCGCTCCGGCGGGCGAACGTGTTGCTGCTCCGGCAGCTGGATGAGGCGGCGTGGCGTCGGCAGGGTACGGCGAATGGGACACCCGTGACCGTTCGTGCCCTCGCGTACATCATGGCGGGGCACGTCGAGCACCACCTCGGCATCCTCAGAGAGCGATACCAGGTCTGAGTTTCCGTCACTCGCTGCGCAGTGGCACGCCCACGCTGAACCAGCAGCTCACGGCTCGCCCGCCTCTGCGAGCCGGGCTGAACTGCCACTGCCTCACGGCATCAATCGCGGCCACGTCGAGCGATGGATCGACCTTGGACGTGCGCAGAACGCGCACGTCCGACGCCTGGCCCGTCGGCAACACGAGCACGCGCAGCACCACCACGTCGTCGACGCGTCGACCGTCGAGATGACTCGGCAGGCGAGGTGCCACGCGACTCTGGACCTCCGGGCGCACGTCGACCTGCGACGGCTCGAGCGCTGGCCCCGCGAGCACCGCGTCCGCGCGAGCGGCCGCAACGAGCGGCACGGCCGAGGCAAGGACCGACGCCTGAACCATCGGCGAAACCGGAAGAGGTTCGGCAACCGGCGCGGGAGGTGGCGTCTCACTGCGCGGGGGATCCTTCGGCGTAACCGGCTTCGCTGCGCGGCGCGACCGACGCGTTGTCGATGTCAACGGCGCGGGCGTTGCCGAGGCGTCCGGGTGGAGGGCCGCGCCGCCTATTGAAGGCGTTCTCGCCGGAACCACTGGTGCGCCGTCCGTCGGCCACACCGCCAGATCTCGAGCGGGCAGCGCACTTTTCGGGCTCGTCTCCAAGCTGCCGAACGGCAGAAGACCCAATTCGTAGCCTGCGGGCACGCCGAGGACGACCGCTGCGGCCACGGCCGCGGCAGCCGCGA
>JAFNAJ010000325.1 GCA_017860085.1 Acidobacteriota bacterium
AGCGCGGCCGCCCTCCGGCGACACGCCAAGATCCCCCTTCGAGGGTCGTCAAGTGCTCTCATCGCCGTGGGTCCGGTGTCGTGAGCACCTGAAGCCACCGCTCGGCGAGCGCGAGTTCGGACCCATGCGCCGCACGGTAGCGGGCGAGATAGGACTCGAACTTCCGGCGATCCGCCGTTGGGCTCTCGACGGGCCGACCGTCGGCATGGGCGTCGTAGAGCAGCTTCATGCCCACAAGGACGACCTCCTGGTCGTCGGGCTCGACACCGAGATACTGATCGACCGCCTCGAGCGCGAGATCGCGCTTTCCGGCGAGGGCGAGCGCGCGCACCCGCAGCCGTGCGACCCCGCGCTCATCTGGCCAGAGCGCGGCGGCCTCCTCCGCCAGCGCGAGCGCCGCCTCCCAGTTCCTGGCGCGCAGGAAGGCCTCGGCCGCCAACGCGTAGACGAAGGAGGGCTGGTCCTCGGCGGCGAGCGTCGTCTGCCAGGCTCCGGCCGCCTCCTTGTGCTTGCCGCCAGCGGCGTAGCACGCGCCCAGGTAGAACACCGCGGCCGTCAGGTCGGGGTTGTCTACCATCGCGCGCCTGAACTCGCTGGCCGCTGGCTCGAGTTCGCCCTGCGCGTACAGCGCCACACCTCGCAACAGGGCCGAGACCCCCGGAGCGGCGCCGTCGCCGCCCCCCGCGGCCAGCGGAGAGAAATCGCCGCGGCTTGCCGCCTCGACGCGCCGCACGGCCGTTTCATCGTGCGTCGCCAGGGGCGCGAGAAAGTGGCCGGTGACGATCGGCGCGAGAACCTGCGAGCGGTCGAATCGCACGGACAAGATGCTCCCAATGCCGGCGCCCATCGCGGCCACCGCGGCGCTGGTCGGGGCATAGGTGAACGGACGCAGCACGCGAGCCACTGGCTGTCCGCCCGAGCGGATGATGGCGCGCGCCACGTACTCCCCCGGCGGCAGCGCGTCCAGGGCAATGGTGGCAACGCCGATGGCGCGCCTCGCGTCGCGTGACTCGTTGACGGTCCCCTCCGTCGTCAGCAGCGGCGGCGCATTCGCGTCGTCCGCGATCTCGACCGCCACCGTCGCGTCCCGCAGTTGCTGGACGCTGCGCGACGACATCTCGAGGTAGCCTTCCAGTGTCGCGGCCCCGAACGTCGGCTCGATCTCCGGCTGAAAATCGCCGGCATGGTCGCTCTCGCTCAACATGAGATCCCCGATCACGAGATCGCCGGCCTGCGCAAGTGACGCTTTCACCTGGTGCTCGACACTCCCTCGGCGGCCGTCGCCGTCAATCGTCGCCAGCTTGAGCGTGTAGGTCCCCGGTCGCAGCGTGACGGTCCCGTTCCACCGGTGGTCGCTCTCTCGAGGAGGGTCGACGCCATACCGGCGCCCCAACACCAGCTTGTCCTCCTCGTCGGTCACCCGGTACGCGACACCCGTCACCGGCGCGTCGTCCGTCACGCGCCCCAGTCCCGCCGTGATCAGGACCCGCACCTGGCCGGGTTCCGGATCGGGAAAGCTGTAGGTGGCGACACGCACCGGGAGCTCGGTGGCAATGAGGGGCGCCCTGATCGTCTCGGTCAGCAGTTCGTCGTCGGTCGACGTGGCCGCCCGGTCACGAGCCATCGAGAACTCTCGGCGCGCCCTCACCTCTACCCGCGGGCGACTGACACGGACGGAGATGTCGTGAGACTTGCCGTCGCGCTCCTCCGGCAACGGCTCGAAGGCAATCAGGTAGTATCCGGTCAGCTCGCGGGACAGGCGCTGGAACACGGTGGTCGCGTTCGACGACGTGGAGAACGTGGCGCCTCGCGTGAAACCGATCAGCGCCGAGATCCCCGACAGCCTGAGCTCGCGGTCGGCCCCGCTCGTCGGGCTCACGCGCGTCGACGCCACGTCGAAGTCGGCCTGCGCATCGTCGAGTACCACGGCGTACATCGCGGCCCTCGCCACCGCGGCCGTGCGGCCGATCGGGGTCAACTGCCCGTACTCGCGGTCGACGTAGAGCCCCTCGGTGAGCATCACGACGGTCTTGGGGCCTTCGACCTTGGTCAACCCGCCCAGGACCTGCTGCAACACCGTCAGCGTGTTCTGGGTGCGGCGCCGCACGTCGGCGGCGATCTGCCCCATCTCCTGGACCACCTGGTCCCTGCACATCAGCTGCTCGGCCGGGTTGCGCAGGTGACCGCACTCGCGTTCAACGGCCTCTTGAACCATCATCGCGTCGCCTCGCTCGTAGGCCAGCGCCTCCGCGACCCCGATGCTCGACTGCGCGCGCCGCGTGACCGGCATGTCGGCCGACCCGAGGGTCTGGCGCAGAGCCTGGCGCACCCGGGTGAAGTGGCGCGTGAATTCGATCATCCGCCCGCCAGGAATGATCGCGACGGCCACCCGGTCGCCCGGGCCGAGATCGTCGAGCAGCCGCTCCGCCGCCCGGATGTAGGAACCACCCGCGCCCAGCCGGATGTTGCCCTGGTCGACGATCAGCATCACGAGGCGGCCGCCTTCGCTCCCCTCGTTCGTGCTGTACTGCGTCGACGGCGGTGGCCCTGAAGCCGAGCTCTGCTGGATGAACTGCGCCGAGACGATGCGGCGTGGCTCTCCGTCCACCCGCAACTCGAAGTCGTCGACCTCGAGCCCGCGCACCGGACGCCCCGTCGCGTCGACGACACTCACGTCGACCGTCACGAGGTCGACGGCTGACTTGAACGTGGGCGTGGGCTGCTCGGTCTGCGCCCCAGGAGGCTTCTGCGGCGCCTCCTCAGGCGGGGGCGTCTGCATCCCCACGAGCCCGGCCGCGTGCCCGGTGGTCATCGCCCACCACAGGAATGTTGCGGCGAGGCCACTCAGGCCAGCCCGCACGGTGCGTGGCCCGCGTCCCGTGAATGCCCTGATGGTCATGACCCACTCGCTCCCCGCGTCATTGCGGAACCAGTCGGTACCCCTGGCGGTGTCGCACTCGATAGCCCGCTCCCTCGACCTCCACCTCCAGGGTCCGCCAGCGGCCATCATGGCGCTGGTCTCGCGGCTGATACCCCAGCAGGTACTGATGCGAGAGATCATCGATGATGTCGGCAAAGACCCGCTCCAGCTCTCCAATGCCCGCCGCGAGCAGTCCCTGCCCTCCGCTGAGGGTGGCAATCCTGCTCAGCAGGTCACGCAGGCGCTTCACCGTCGTCGCTTGTCCGAAGCCCACAGTGTACACGGTCGCGTCGCTCGCTTCGACCCGTTCGATGGCCGCTTCTGGCGTCGCCCGACTCGCCGTGTCGTCGCCGTCCGAAAACACCACGAGAGCCCGGCGGCCAGACCGCCGCGACAGCTGGTCCATGCCGCGAATGATGGCATCGTACAACGCGGTGCCCCCCCAGGGCGTCAGGCGCGCAACGGCCCGATTCCGCGCATCTGGACTCGTAGCCCGGCGGGCCAGCGTGACGACGTTGTCGTTGAACGCCAGCAGCGTGACCTCCGGCTGGGGCCCCAGCGCGCCGAGAAACGTCTGGGCCGCCCGCTTCACCTCGGGCATGGCCTCGGTCATGCTCTCGCTCATGTCCACGGCGGCGGCGAGCGTCAGCGGCACGTCCTCTGCGGCAAACGAGGAGATGACCTGCGGCTTGCCGTCTTCGAAGAGGCGAAACGCCGACCGCGGAAGCCCTTCGACGAACCGGCCCTCGGCATCCGTGACGACGACCGAAATCTGGACCGCGTCGACGTCCACACGATCGGCGTACCCAAGGCCCTCCGTCCTGACCCTCGTCGACAGCCGCGTTCCGTCGTCGAGCGTCGCGACGGCCCGAATCACGTGGGGCGTCACATCGCGGCCGGCTTCCCATTCGCAGAGAAACGGTGCCTGCTCCAAGGTGCACGCCTCGCGGCCGTCGACGAAGAAGACGAGGCTCTTCACGCGCGAGGCCACCTCTGGCGGGTCGACCACGGCCCTCAATTCCACCGGGCCGGAGAGGTAGGCTCCGGGCCTCGGCTCGACGATCCGCAACTGCGGCGGCGCCGAGGCCGC
>JAFNAJ010000018.1 GCA_017860085.1 Acidobacteriota bacterium
CCGAGCTCGTGGAATCGACGTTCGGCGCCGCCGTGCAACCGCAGTTGCGGGGGGCCACCCCGGCGAACGACCTCGATGTCGCGCCACAGCACGCCGCGCGAGTGACCCGTGCCGAGGGCCTTCATGGCGGCCTCCTTGGCGGCGAAGCGGGCGGCAAACGAGGGAGCCGGGTCGCGATGCCGCCGGCAGTACGCGACCTCGTGCTCGGTGAAGATCCGCTGCACGAACCGGTCGCCGTAGCGGTCGATGGTGGAGCGGACGCGATCGATTTCCGCGGCGTCGATGCCGATGCCGACAATGGTCATGTCGCTAGAGCCTAATCACGGATTTGCCTGGAGACAAGCCTCGTGGGGTCACGTGCTCGAGTGCACACCGCTCTCGCTTGTGGCGCCCCACTTCTTCACGACACGGGCCATCGCGCCGGGTCCCGTGCACGCCGCGTCGGTGGACGGCTGGCAGCAGATTGCTGCCGAAGCCGGGGTTGGGGTCGGGCGCCTCTGTCGTGTCGCGCAAGTGCATGGCGCCGCCGTGCACTACGTTCGGCGCGGCCAGCCTGCACCGTCCAGCGCGGCCCTGCCCGAGGCCGACGCGATCGTGTCCGACGACCCGACGGTCGCGGTCTCGGTGCGCGTGGCCGACTGCGTGCCGCTGCTCCTCGCCGACCGCCGGCGAGGCGTGGTGGCTGCCGTGCACGCAGGCTGGCGGGGGACCGCGGCGCACGTGGTGCGCACAGCGGTCGGGGCTCTGGGGCGAGCCTTCGGCAGCGGTCCGACCGACCTCGTCGCCGCCGTTGGACCGTCCATCGGGCCGTGCTGCTACCAGGTTGGCCCGGAGGTCCGGGCTGCGTTTGCCGAGGCCGGTCACGCCGTCGACGACATCGACCGCTGGTTCTCGGCCGACGTCGGCGACCGCCTGCGCCTCGACCTCTGGAGGGCGACGCGGGACCAACTGCAGGCCGCCGGCGTTCCGCCCGAGGCGATTCACGTGGCGCGGATCTGCACGGCCACCCACGTGGACCGGTTCTTCTCGTTCAGGGTCGAAGGCGCCGCCGCCGGGCGACTCGTGGCGGTGATCCGCGCAGCCGACGCGCCCCGCGTGGCCGATCCTGGCGGGCCGTCAACGCTTCCGCCGGGGCCGTGACGAACGCGCCGACGGCTCCGGTCCCTCGCCGTCCATGGCCTGATTGGCGAGCCGGTCCGCATGCCGGTTGGCCCCCCGACCCACGTGCTCGTAGGTCACGGCGTCGAGCCGACGCGCGAGGCGCAGGGCCTCGGCGTGCAGCGGGATGAGGCCCGGGTGCTTGACGCGGAACTCACCGCGCATCTGGCGGACGAGGAGCAGTGAGTCGGAACGGATGGCCACGTGGCGATGCCCCTGGGCGTCGGCGTAGCCGAGCGCCGCCAGCAGGCCCCGGTATTCAGCCACGTTGTTGGTCGCCACACCGATGGCCTCGTGGAATTCAGCGAGGACATCTCCATCGGGGGATTCCACACGCACCCCGTAGCCGGCGGGCCCCGGGTTCCCCCTCGCGCCGCCGTCGATGTAAGCCACGATCATGCGAGTGATGCGGCCGTCACGGCGCGGGCGGTGCCGCCGCGGCCTGCGGCGCGACGAAGAGGACGCGCCCGCAGCTCTCACACTGGAAGATGGTGTCGCCGCCCCTGAGCTCGTTGTAGAACTGCGGTCGCAACCGGACGTGGCAGACCGAGCAGTGGCCGTCACGGGCCTCCACGACGGCGATGCCGCGGCGGCTGCGAATGTGGTCGAACAACGCGAGGGCCTCGGCCGACAGGCTGTCGGCCACGCTCCGCCGTCGCGCCCCCGCCTCGCCGATCAACGAGTCGAGACGCTGACGCTCGGCGTCGAGCGCGGAGCGCTGCGCGGCGGTCTCGGTCCTGGCTACCGAGAGCGATGCCTCGGCCGCCTTGACTTCGCCCGCGAGCGCATCGGCCTCGAGCAACCGTTCCAGGAGGCGATCCTCGATGCGCGCCACCTCCTGCTCGGCCGTCGCGATCTCGTGCTGCATGGCCAGGTATTCCTTGTTGGTCTTCACCTCCATCAACTGGTCCTTGTAGCGGCGGAGGCGGGTCTGCACAGCGGCCAGTTCCTTGTCGAGCTCGCGCCGTGCGGCCACGTTGTCGCTCGAGCGCTGACGCGCTGACTCGAGCGTGGCCGTCTGGTCCCCGAGACTGGCCTCGAGGGCGGCGTGTCTGGCCGGCAGCGCGTCGAGCGCGCGGCGGGCCTCGTCGATCTCCGATTCGATGCGCTGGAGCGTGATCAGACGTTCGAGGTCGGGATTCATGGCCGGTGTCGGTGCTGGTGGGCCCACCAGGATTCGAACCTGGGACTGGCCGGTTATGAGCCGGCGGCTCTGACCGCTGAGCTATGGGCCCGACCCGTCATCAGTTTACTGCCTTCCCTCGAGGAACGCGCGCAACTTGCGGCTGCGCGACGGGTGACGGAGCTTGCGGAGCGCCTTGGCCTCGATCTGTCGAATGCGCTCGCGCGTCACCGCGAAGCTCTGGCCGACCTCCTCGAGCGTATGCTCGCTGCCGTCGCCCACGCCAAAGCGCATCTTGATGACCCGCTCCTCGCGGGGCGTGAGCGTCTTGAGCACCGACTCGGTCTGCTCCTTGAGGTTGACGTTGATCACCGCCTCGGCCGGCGACACCACGTTGCGATCCTCGATGAAGTCGCCGAGATGCGAATCCTCCTCCTCGCCGATGGGGGTCTCGAGCGAGATCGGCTCCTGGGCAATCTTCAGCACCTTCCGGACCTTGGCCACCGGGATGTCCATCCGATGGGCGATCTCTTCGCTCGTCGGTTCGCGGCCCAACTCCTGGACGAGGGCCCGCGACGTCCGAATCAGCTTGTTGATGGTCTCGATCATGTGGACCGGGATGCGAATGGTCCGCGCCTGGTCGGCGATCGCCCGGGTGATGGCCTGGCGAATCCACCACGTCGCGTAGGTCGAGAACTTGTAGCCCCGGCGGTACTCGAACTTGTCGACGGCCTTCATCAGGCCGATGTTGCCTTCCTGGATCAGGTCGAGGAACTGCAGGCCGCGATTCGTGTACTTCTTCGCGATCGACACCACGAGGCGAAGGTTGGCCTCCACCAACTCCTTCTTGGCCTGCTCGGCCTGGGCCTCACCCCGCAGGATCGTCTCCAGGGTTCGGCGCAGCCGGTCTGGCGTCTGCTCGAACTCGGCGCTCTTGCCGCGGACCTCGGCGCGCAGGTCGCGCTGCCGCTTCTGCAGGGCCTTGCGGTCCTCTTCCTTGAGCTTGGGCCCCTTGCGGCCCTTCGCGGTGAGCTGGCGCTCGACCAGGTCGACGTCGCGCTGGAGCTTCTGCACCTGCTCGACCTGGTCCTTGATCAGATCCACCAGCCGCCGCTTCACGCTCTCCGTGAACTCGATTCGTCGCACGAGCTGCGAGAGCTGGATGCGGGCGCGCTGCGTCTTCCACCACACGCGCCGGTACTTGCGCCGGTCGCGCCTCGGCGTGGCCTCGAGCTTCGCGTCGCGCTTCTGCCACTCGGCGAAGCCCTTCCGGACGGCATCGACCTGCCGCAGCACCTCGCGCGCGCGCTCCTCGATGCGCTCGTCGGTGATCTCCTCGTCGTTGAAGATCACCAGCTCGCGAATCGTGCGCTCGCCGGCCTTGAGCTGGTCGCCGAGCCGGATGATTTCGCGCGCGACCGTCGGCGTGCGCGAGATGGCCTTGATGACCGACAGCTTGCCGCGCTCGATGCGCTTGGCAATCTCGACCTCGCCTTCGCGGGTCAGCAGGGGCACGGTGCCCATCTCCCGCAGATACATGCGGACGGGGTCGTTGGTCTTGTCGAGGACTCCGGGGGTGAGGTCGAGCTCGACCTCCTCCCCGCCCTCCCCGCGCTCGAGCAGCTTGTCCTCGCGGTACTTCTGCTCGGAATCGACCACCTCGATGCCGGCGCTCCCGAACGTGTTGAAGAGGTCGTCGAGCTCCTCCGACGACGTGATGTCGGACGGGAGGAGCTCGTTGACCTCGTCGTACAGCAGGTAACCCTTCTCTTTTCCGATCGAGATGAGCTGCCGGATCTCGTCGTACTTATCTTCGATGGACAACGGAGTCCTCCTCGCCAACACACGCACCGCGGGCCACCGCGGCGCTACACATTCAACGCCTCGAGTCGAGACAGCAAGTCGCTCTTCCGCTGCAGCAGCGCGTCGACCTCGGCCGCAGGCACCGCCGGGCCGCGCTCCTGCAGCCGATCCAGTTCCCGCTGCACGGCAGCCCGTTCACGTTCGTACCGCAGCCGCCGCAGCGCCCGGACGCACTCGACGGGCGGAGCCACGACGTCGGGCCGGGCGGCCTCGGCCGTCACCTTTCCGGCCTCCTCTTCTGTTAGACGCTCGAGAAGCACGCCCGGGAGCGACTCGGGCCGCTCGGCGGCCAGCGCCTTGGCCGCTCTCAGGATCGAGGCCGACGACAGCCCTTGCACGTCCTCCTCGTCGAGCTCGGCCAGCGCCGCGCCGGCCTCGGCCGGCTGGGTCAACAGCGCGGCCAGCAGGTGCCGCTCAGCAGGCTTCAGGACCCCGGCCATGGGCAGCTGGCGGCCGGGCAGCGTCGTCCGGCGCGCCACGGCGGCCTTGCGGATCTCCGCCCGGATTACGTCTTCGGCGATGCGGGCCGTGTGCGCCAGCCGGTCGGCAAACTGATCGCGGCCGGTCGCCTCGGGAATGCGGGCCGCCACCGCCAGCATCTCGTGCACGAACGCTTGGCGGCCGTCGAGGCCCGACAGGTCGTGGGCAGCGGCCGCACGGTCGAGCAGGAACTCGAGATACGGACGCGCCTGGTCGACCAGCGCCCGATAGGCATCCGGGCCGCTCCGACGAATGAGCGTGTCCGGATCGTCGCCCGGCGGCAGCAGCGCCACGGCCACCTGGAATCCCTCGGCCACCAGCAGGTCGCTCGAACGGGCCGCCGCGCCCTGCCCCGCCGAGTCGGGGTCGAAGCTCAGCACGACTCTCGAGGCAAACCGCCGAAGCAGCTGGGCCTGCGCAGGTGTCAGCGCCGTGCCGCAGGTGGCCACGACCGGGGCGATGCCCGCCTGCCAGGCCTGCGCGAAATCGAAGTACCCCTCGACGAGCACGGCCATGCCGGCCCGCCGCACGTCGGCGCGAGTCAGGTGGAGTCCGTAAAGGGTCCGGCTCTTGGAGTAGATCGGCGTTTCGGGCGAGTTGAGGTACTTCGGGCCCTGGTCGGCCTCCATCGCCCGCCCACCGAACGCAACCACGGTGCCCGACTCCCGGGCGATGGGGATCATCAGCCGGTTCCTGAACCGGTCGACCGCCGGTCCATCGTCGCGCGCCACGACCAGCCCGCTCGCCAGGATGAGACGCGGGTCGAATCCCTGCCGCTGCAGGCGCATCTTGAGCGCCTCGCGCGACGGGGGCGCATAGCCCAGGCCCAAGGCGTCGATGGTGCCCGCCGACAGGCCCCGCGCCGCGAGCTGCTGACGGGCGCGCGCACCCTCGGGGCGCGCAAGCTGCTCGCGGAACCACGACGCAGCGACCTCGTGGATCTTCAGCAGCGTCTCACGCTCGGCGTCGGCCGACGGGTCGCGCCCCCCGTCCCTGACATCCGGGACCGGGACCCCGAAACGCTGGGCGAGGGAGCGAGCGGCCTCACCGAAGCCGACCTTGTCGCGAAGCTCGACGAACTTGAAGACGTCGCCCCCGATGCCGCACCCGAAGCAGTGAAAGAAGCCCTTGTCGCGGTTCACGTGGAACGATGGCGTCTTCTCGCCGTGGAACGGGCACAGCCCCTTGTACGTCGCTCCCACTCGCCGCAGCGGGACCGTTTCCTGCACGACCTCCACGATGTCGGCCGCGGCCCGTACCTCGTCGATGAAGGACTGGGGAAAGAGAGCCATCACTCCTTCAACTCGGCAACGGTCACGCCCGAGCCGCCTTGTTCGGCCGGTGCCGGACCCACGGTGGCCACCAAGGGGTGGTCCTTCAGGAACTCCCCGATCGCGCGCCTCAACTGTCCCGTGCCGTGCCCGTGGATGATCCGCACCGAGTGCAGTTCGGCCACGAGCGCCGCATCGATGAACTTGTCCACCCGCTCGAGTGCTTCGTCCACGTGGCATCCGATCACGTTGAGCTCTGACGATGAGCCCTCGCGGGTCTCGACCTGAACCGACACGCTGACGCGCGGCGCCGGGCCACTCTTGCCCATCAGGCGGATCTCGTCGAGCGACGCGCGCAGGCGCTTGCCGCGAACGTCGACCTCGGCCTCCCGCCCGTGGACGGCTCGCACGATGCCCTCGAGCGCCAGCGGGCCCACGGCGACACGATCGCCTGGCGACAGACGCGCTGCCGCGGCGACCGGGATGTCGGCAGCGCCCGCCGCGGCCGGGGCAGGCCCCTCGGTCGAAACCCGGGCAGCCACAGCGTCGATCGCCTCGCGGGCCTCGGCGCGGATCGCGCCGGTCTCCCCGGTCGACACCGGACTCGACCCGAGGCGTCGCGAAGCCTCGGCGACCAGCGCCGCCGCACGTCGCTTCGTGTCGTCGACCACGGCGTCAATGGCTCGCCTGGCTTCCCGCAACCGCTCTTCAAACTGCGCGTCGAACCGGCGCTTGAGCGACTCCTCCCGTTGCCGGAGGCCGTCTTCACGCGCACGGAACCGGGCCTCCTGCTCGGCGATCTGCTCGCGTTCGCGCACGAGGAGCCGCCGCTCGTGATCGAGCGAGTGAAGCTCCTGGTCGACCTTGGCGAGGTGTTCGGCCAGCTTGGCCTCGCGGGCGGTCCGAAACTGACGCGCCATCTCGATCACCGGGCGGGCCAGCCCGAGCCGCTCGGCAATCTCCAAGGCCAGGCTCGTGCCGGGCGAGCCATACGTGAGGCGATAGGTTGGCTCGAAGGTGTCGGGCGTGAAGCCGAACGCCGCGCACACCACGCCCGCCGTCGTCGAGGCGTACGTCTTGACGGTGTCGTAGTGGGTCGTGGCCACGACCAACGCGCCGCGCTGACGCAGGTGCTCGATCACGGCCATTCCCAGGGCCCCGCCCTCCACGGGGTCGGTGCCGGCGCCGACCTCGTCGAGCAGCACGAGCGCTGGCATGTTCAGCGCCCGGTCCATCGAGACGATGTTGGAGACGTGCCACGAGAAGGTGCTCAGGTTGGCGGCAATCGACTGCTCGTCGCCGATGTCGGCAAACACCGTCTTGAACACGGGCAGACGCGACCCCGGCGCCGCCGGGATGAGCAGACCGGCCTGCGCCATCAAGGCCAGCAGCCCGGCTGTCTTCAGCGCGACGGTCTTGCCGCCCGTGTTGGGGCCCGTGATCACGAGCGCAGAACAGGGCGGGACGACCGCGAGATCGACGGCCACCGGTTCGGTCGTACGAGGCGATCGGTTGCCGCCTTCGATCGACGCCAGCCTCGCATCGACGGCCGGGATGAGCATGGGGTGCCGTGCCGACCGGAGGTCGAGGCTCCCATCACCCGACATCGACGGGACCACGCCGTCGACGAGCCGCGAGAAGCGGGCCCGTGCGTGCACCTCGTCGAGCTCCGCGGCTGCATCCAGCGTGCGCCGAAGGTCGAGCGCGCGCTTCCGGAAGCCATTGGTGAGCGCCAGCAGGATCTTGCGGACCTCCTCGGCTTCCTGCTCGTCGAGCGCCACGATGTCGTTGTTGATCTCGACCGTGCTGAGCGGCTCGAGGAACAGGCTGGCGCCGCTCGACGAGCTGGCGTGCACGATCCCGGGGATGGCGTTGCGGTGCTCGGCGCGAACCAGCAGCACGTATCGCCCGTTCCGCTCGGTGATGACCTGGTCCTGCAGGTACTTCGCGGTGTCCCGCCCGCGGACGTACGACTCGAGCGTGCTGCGCAGGCGGGCGCGCTGCTTGCGCAGGCGATCCCGAATGACCCGCAACTCGGGAGTGGCGTGGTCGAAGATCTCGCCCGCCGGGTCGAGCGCTCGTCGAACGTCCGCGATTTCCTTGTCGAAATTCGCCGTGCCGCTGACCAGGGCCGTGAGGAGCGGGAAGCCGTCGCGCCCCCCACGCCTGATGAGGGAGGCACTCTGTTCGACCGATTCGAGGAAGCCGACGAGCGCGAGCAGGCGCACGGGCTCCAGCGGGCGACCCTCGATGGCGAGCGCGGCCAGAGTCTGGTGGAAGTCGGCCGGCGCGCGCAGGGGCAGACCCGTCTGATCGACGAGGAATCGAGCGGCCTCGCCCGTGATCGCGAGGGCGGCCTCGACGGCGGCGGCGTCGGTGCGCGGCTCGAGCGCTGCGACACGCGCTGCGCCGAGGGGGGTCAGCGCGAAGCTGCGCACCACGTCGACGACCCGGTCGAATTCGAGCGCCCTCAGGGTGCCGGGATGCATGCGACCGACAGATGGCTGGGAGTTGGAGTCGGAACCAGGACCGCCCTTCGACACGGCCATGGCGCAACCTCCAAGTCTACCACGCAATTCGGCCCACGGTCCACCCGTCGCGGCGGGATCAGACTCCCGCCAACTGATTGATGCGACTGGCGATTGCGGCTGCCCCAAACCCGTTGTCGATGTTGACCACGGCCACCCCGGCCGCGCAGCTGTTGAGCATGGCGAGCAAGGCCGCCAGCCCGCCGAAGCTGGCCCCATACCCGACGGACGTCGGTACGGCAATCACCGGGCAGCCAACCAGCCCGCCGAGGACGCTGGGCAAGGCACCTTCCATGCCGGCCACGACGATGGCCACGCGGGCGGCCGCGAGCCGGGCGTGGGCGCTCAGCAGCCGGTGCAGACCGGCGACCCCGACGTCGTACAGCCGGTCGACCGCGTTGCCCATCAGTTCGGCGCTCACGGCGGCCTCCTCGGCGACCGGCAAGTCCGACGTCCCTGCCGCGGCAACGAGGATCTGTCCCACCAGGGGGGGAGCACCTGTCGGCCTTCGCACGATCGCCCGAGCGTCGGCGGCATACTGGGCGTCGGGCACCCGCTCCCGAACGGCCTGGAACACCTCCCGACTGACGCGGGTCACCAGCAGCGCCTGGTCGCGAGCCACGATGCGGGCCGCAATCTCCGCCACCTGGCCGGGCGTCTTGCCCGGCCCGAACACGACCTCGGGGAACCCCTGGCGCAGCTCGCGCTGGTGGTCGATGCGCGCAAAACCGAGGTCCTCGAATGCCTGGTCGTGGACGCGGGCCCGAACCTCGTCGTACGCGGCGTCCACGCCGAGGCTCCCGCGGGCGACGGCGTCGAGGATCTCGCGCAGGTCAGCGGGCTTCACGGCGTGCCTCGTCGTTGACTTGCCGGGTCCGCGCGACTAGACTCGTTGGTTGGGCTTCTGGCAGAAGGCCCTTCGCGACAAACGTCTTCATGAGCCTCTTTGAAACATTCACGCTGGCCGCCTATTTCTTCGTCCTGAGCATCCTCGCCGTCTACGGCTGGCACCGCTACTACCTTGTGTATGTTTACATGAAACACAAGGACAACGTGCCCGGTCCGAAGCCGCCCCTGGACCCTCTGCCGACGGTGACGGTTCAGCTCCCCATCTTCAACGAGATGTACGTGGTCGATCGCCTGCTCTCGGCGGTTTGCGCGATGGACTACCCGCGCGAGTTGCTCGAGGTGCAGGTGCTCGACGATTCGACCGACGAGACTCGTGAGATCGCCGAGTTGGCGGTGCGACGCCACCAGGCGCAGGGCTTCAACATCGCGTACCTCCACCGCACCGACCGCCACGGATTCAAGGCCGGGGCGCTCGAGGCCGGACTTCGGGTCGCGTCGGGCCAGTTCGTGGCGATCTTCGATGCCGACTTCGTGCCGACGCGCGATTTCCTGCAGCGGACGTTGCCGCAGTTTGCCGACCCGAAGGTCGGGCTGGTGCAGGCACGCTGGGGTCACATCAACGAGGACTACTCGCTGCTCACGCGCGTCCAGGGCATGCTGCTCGACGGGCACTTCGTGCTCGAGCACGGCGGGCGCAACCGGGCCGGTTGCTTCTTCAACTTCAATGGCACCGCCGGGGTGTGGCGCCGCGAGGCGATCGAGGGCGCCGGCGGGTGGCAGCACGACACGCTCACCGAGGACCTCGACCTCAGCTACCGTGCCCAGTTGCTCGGCTGGAAGTTCCTGTTCCTCCCCGACCTGGTCGCGCCGGCCGAGGTGCCCGTCGAGATGAACGGGTTCAAGTCGCAGCAGCACCGCTGGGCCAAGGGGTCGATCCAGACGTGCCTCAAGCTGCTCCCGCGCATTCTGGGCTCCGACCAGCCGATCGGCGTCAAGACGGAGGCGTTCTTCCACCTGACGGCGAACTTCAACTACCTGCTGATGGTGGTCCTCTCGGTGCTCATGTTCCCGGCGATGTACGTCCGGTACAACATGGGCTGGTACGAGATGCTGCTCATCGACGTCCCGCTGTTCCTCGCCGCGACGATGTCGGTGGCCAACTTCTACCTCGTCTGCCAGCGCGAGCTCTACCCGGCCACGTGGAAGCAGCGCGCCCGCCACGTCCCGCTGCTCATGGCCATTGGCATTGGCCTGGCCATCAACAACGCGCGCGCGGTCATCGAAGCACTGCGCGGGCACGCCAGCGAGTTCTCGCGCACGCCGAAGTACGGCATCGAGCGCCACTCCGACGACTGGATCGACAAGAAGTACAAGCAGGCGATGTTCGTCCAGCCGCTCGTCGAGGTGGCGCTCGGCGTCTACTTCACGGCGGCCGTCTTCTACGCGCTGGCGAACGGCATCTACGGCACCTTGCCGTTCCTCGTGCTCTTCCAGGTGGGCTTCCTCTACACCGGTCTCCTCTCGCTGGTCCAGCAGGGCGGTTCCGACGGCGTAGTGCTGAAGACCGAGGTCGTCAAGTAGCGATCCGATGAGCGCGGACGTCAAGGCCAAGGCCGGGCTCGAGGACATCGTCGCGACGACGTCGGCCATCTGCTATCTCGACGGCGAGCGGGGCGTCCTGGCGTATTGCGGTCACGACATCCACGACCTGGCCCGGCACGCGACGTTCGAGGAAGTCTGCTTCCTCCTGTGGCACCGCCGGCTGCCGACGCGCCGCGAACTCGGCGACCTCCAGACGCAACTCGCGTCGGCCCGCGCGCTGCCAGAGCCCGTGCTGCGGCTGCTGCGGCAAATCCCGCCGGTCGACGGCATGGATGCGCTGCGCACGGGCGTGTCGGCGCTCGCGCACTTCGATCCGGACGCGACCGACCAGTCGCCGCAGGCGACCTACCGCAAGGCGGTTCGCCTCACGGCCCAGGTGGGCTCGCTGGTGGCCACCTACGGGCGCATGGCCGCTGGCGGAGGCCCGCTGGCGCCCGACCCCGCGCTCGGGACCGCCGCCAACTTCCTGTACATGCTCACCGGCACGCGTCCCGACGCCGTCGCAGCGCGTGCGTTCGACATCGCGCTGATCCTGCACGCGGATCACGAGCTCAACGCGTCGACCTTTGCCGCCCGGGTCACCGCGGCCACGCTCTCCGACATCCACTCGACCATCGTGTCGGCCGTTGGCACCCTGAAGGGGCCCCTGCACGGCGGCGCCAATGCGGAAGTGATGCGGATGCTGCTCGAGATCGGCGAGGACGCCGGACCCGACCGGGCCGAGGCGCACGTCCGATCGATGCTCGGCCGGAAGGAGAAGGTGCCGGGGTTCGGCCACCGCGTGTACCGCACCGAGGATCCGCGGGCGACGCACCTTCGACGCATGTCGAAGGAGTTGGGCGAACGCGTCGGCCGGACCCGCTGGTTCGAGATGTCGGAGCGGATCGAGGCGGTGGTCGTGCGGGAGAAGAAGCTCAATCCCAACGTGGACTTCTACTCGGCCTCCACGTACTACACGCTGGGGATTCCCATCGACCTGTTCACGCCGATCTTCGCGGTGAGCCGCGTCTCGGGCTGGACGGCCCACGTGCTCGAGCAGTACGAGAACAACCGCCTCATCCGTCCGCGCGCGGAGTACACCGGCCCGACGTACCCGCAGCGCTGGCTCCCGCTGGACCAGCGCTGAGCGCTCGAGTGCGTCGCCGTTCCGCCCCGGCAGGCGCGCTGGCCACGAGGCCCCGGATCCCGGCGGTATAATCAGCGTTCCGCCGATGGACCCCCGCTTCGTCAGGAATTTCTCGGTCATCGCCCACATCGACCACGGCAAGTCGACGCTGGCCGACCGTTTCCTCGAGCTGACCGGCGCGCTGCAGGCGCGCGAGATGGAGGAGCAGGTCCTCGACAGCATGGACCTCGAGCGCGAGCGCGGCATCACCATCAAGGCGCACGCGGTCCGTCTCGGCTACACGGCTCTCGACGGCCAGACCTACGTCCTCAACCTCATCGACACGCCGGGCCACGTCGACTTCTCCTACGAGGTCACGCGTTCGCTGGCGGCCTGCGAGGGTGCGCTGCTTCTGGTGGACGCCACCCAGGGCGTCGAGGCGCAGACCCTCGCGAATGCCTATCTCGCCGTGGAGAACGACCTCGAGGTCATCCCGGTGATCAACAAGATCGATCTGCCAAGCGCGCAGCCCGAAGTGGTTCGCGATCAGATCGAGGACATCGTCGGGCTCGACGGCAGCCACGCGATCCTGGCCAGCGCCAAGGAGGGCATCGGGGTCCGAGAGATCCTCGAGGCCATCGTCCAGCGACTGCCGGCACCCACGGGTGATCCGGCTGCGCCGCTGAAGGCGCTCGTGTTCGACTCGTGGTACGACCCCTATCGAGGCGTCGTGGTGCTGATCAGGGTCATCGACGGCGAGATTCGCGGCCGGATGCGGATCCGGCTCATGGCCGAAGGGCAGGACTACGAGGTCGAGCAGTTGGGCGTCTTCCAGCCCAAGCCCTCGGTGGTGGACTCGCTGGGGGTTGGCGAAGTGGGGTTCCTCATCGCCGGCATCAAGCGCGTGGCCGACGCCAAGATTGGCGATACGGTGACGGAGTCGGCGAGGCCGACGTCCCATGCGTTTCCGGGCTTCAAGGAGATGAAGCCCATGGTTTTTGCCGGCATCTACCCCGTGGAGGGCCATCAGTACCCCGAGCTGCGCGACGCACTCGAGAAGCTCCGGCTCAACGACAGCGCCTTCGTGTTCGAGCCCGAGACCTCGGCGGCCCTGGGGTTTGGGTTCCGGTGCGGGTTCCTCGGCCTGCTGCACATGGAGATCGTGCAGGAGCGCCTCGAGCGGGAATTCGACGTCGAGCTGGTCACCACGGCACCGGGCGTGCTCCACCGCGTCACGACGACGAGCGGCGAGGTCATCGAGGTGGACAGCCCCGCCAAGCTTCCGGACCCCGGGCGTATCGCGAAGTGGGAGGAGCCGGTGATCACGGCGACCGTGCTGACCCCGTCGGAGTTCGTGGGGGGGATCCTGCAGCTCTGCCAGGAGAAGCGGGGCATCCAGAAGGCGCTCGAGTACAAGCACCAGGACCGCGTGCTCATCACCTACGAGCTGCCCTTCAACGAGGTCGTGCTCGACTTCTACGATCGTCTCAAGACCCTGTCGCGCGGCTACGCGTCGCTCGACTACCACGTGAGCGGATACTGGGAATCGCCCCTGGTGAAGCTCGACATCCTCGTCAACGGCGACCCGGTGGACGCCCTGTCGGTGATCGTGCACCAGGACACGGCTTACCATCGAGGGAGGGCCCTGGCGCAGAAGATGCGCGAGCTCATCCCGCGCCAGATGTTCGAGGTGGCCATCCAGGCGGCGATCGGCGGGCGCATCATCGCCCGCGAATCGGTCAAGGCCCTGCGCAAGAACGTCCTCGCCAAGTGCTACGGCGGCGACATCACGCGCAAGCGGAAGCTGCTCGAGAA
>JAFNAJ010000326.1 GCA_017860085.1 Acidobacteriota bacterium
CCACGAGCAACTGATGTGCGGTGAGGCCGGCGACGACCAGCAACAGGATCAGCTCGACCGCGAGGAGCTGCCGCGCGGCGCACGCATTCCTTGACTCGCGCGTGTTCATCAACGGCTCCCCTCAGTCGCCGCCACTCGGGCTCTGACTCGCTGGTCTGGCTGCCGGCCGATCGAGACCAGGTGAAACGAGACGTCCTCGGTGACCCGATAGCGGTAGTGCCCGGTGAACCGCGTCAACGACTCAGGCACGTCGTCCGCGTCGTCGGCTTCCCACAGGAACCAGTCAGCACCTTCGTCCTGCGCTCGCGTGATGTCCGACGCGTTGGGCGGCCTCCGATGAGTCGCAACCCTGTAAGGATCGCGAACCTCCTCGAACGTCGCAGCTGGCAGCACCAGAATCCGGCGGGCCCCCAGGGGCATCGCGAGCATGCCGCCAAGGAGGGTGCCGTTGTGCTGCTTCCTGCTCCAGTGACCACGCGCGATGGTGTCAGCGGAGAGGAAGTCCTTGAATCCGGCCGCCTCGGACATGCCCGGGAAGAACGCGTCCAGCGTCGAGGGGAATTCCGATCGAAGCCCGCCTGTCCCGGCCTCCCGACCCACCCTCCATTCGAGCGCAAGGGTGCGCTGCGACTCCCACACCGCCAGCGTCACAGCGGCGGCGCCAAGCGCGAGAACGGCGAGGTGACCACGCCGTGACCGCCAACGAGTGGCGGCATCGTGGACCACGGCGGCAAAGCACGGCAGACCAAGGCCGAGGAGCCAGAGCGTGTATCGCGCGTGCCACGGGGCAGGCTGGATCATGAACAGCGCGCAGGTCATTGCGGTCACGAGGGCCAGCGCGATGCCATGCTGCCTCGGCCGTCGTCTGAGCGTGATGAACCAAAGGCAGGCGACGGAAGGCAGCGCCCCTGCGAGCCAGAAATAGCCGAGGCCTCCAGTGTTCGGTCGGCTTCCCGAACCGACCGGACCATAGCTCGGGCTTGCAGGCGGCAGCCACGCCGCGAAGCGCCAGCTCCACTCCGGGTAGCCCGCGATAGCCTCGGGCCGGCTCCAGTTGCCTGTGAGGAACTTCTGGTCGAAGCCTTCGCCGAGCACCTTCTGGCCGAACGTGAGGCGGTACGGGGACACGGGATTGCCGGTCTCCAGCGCGTTGCGCACGTACCAGTAGCTGCCGACGGCGGTGGCAAGGGCCACGCAGACGATCAGCGGAAGCGCGACGGAGCGAAACCAGCCGTCGGTGCGCAGCCAGATGAGCACGACCGAGACAAGGACGATCAAGACCACGGCATACGGCAGCCCGGACGCCTTCGCGCCCAGCATGAGGCCGACGTTGAGTCCAAGCAGGACCGGGGCCCACCAGCGTCCCCTCATCGCGGGCGACACGGAGATACACGCCGCCGCCAGCGAACCCATGACCGTCGTTGCGAAGCCCGCATCGATGTAGGCTGTTGCACCCTGGCTGACGAACACCGGCGAGCTGAACAGCAGGGCGCCAGCGAGCCATCGCCAGATGCCGCGTGCCCCGAACTCGTTCGCAATGACCGCAAGCGCCGTCCACCCGAGTGGCCAGTACCAGAGGTTCAGTGCTTCAACCAGACGGGTCGTCCGCCCGACCTGATGCACGAGAAACGCGGTCACCTCGACTCCCATCACGCCGGTGACCCACGGGATATCGGGCAGGCTGTGAATGAAGCCCACACGTCCTTGCCGGACCCAATCGTGGATGGCGGGAATGTGATAGAGGAGACTGTCCCAGAACGAGGGCGGGCGATGCCACGCCAGCCTCAGCAGGTCGAGCCACACCCAGGCGGCCCAGAGCGACACCATGACGACCAGGGCGGAGAGACCCCGGTCGACCCAGCCGCTCGATGACGGGATCTGCTCGGCCGCAAGATCGCGCTTCGTGGCCGTGCCAACCTGGGCAGCGAACCACCCTGCAACGAGGGCGGCAGCCGCGAGCACGAGCACCGCAACCGGCCGGGTCACGCGAAGCCCGACAACCGAGATTGCCAGGGTGAGGATCTGAATAAGGCCGAGGAAGCCCGAGGCGGCGGCGAATGGCACGAGCACCTCACCCAGTGAGGCGTCCTCATGAACGGGCGGATCGACTGGAGACGTCGGCATGGCGCGCGCGGCCGAGGCCCCCATTCTCCACCGTGTTCGCTGATTGCCCAAGCCCGATCCCACGCCCGGAGGCCACGTGATTCGTGGTCTTGAACCGTCAGGTGCAGAACGGTCGCCGTCAGCCAGACACGTTCTGGATGCCCAAAGTCGGCTTCCGGGAAGCCTCCGCGCGCAAGCACCCTCTCGACCCTCGCGTTTCCCGGCGAGCCCGGAAGATGAGGTATTGGCGCCTCGTTTGCTTCTCTCTTCTGGCAATACCGCAGCGCGTTGAGCGCTCAGCCGCCTCCAGGCTACACGTCGGGATGACGTGAGCTTGGAGGCGCACGTACGAACGGCTCCAGGTTCGTTGCCTAGTTCCTCGGCGGCAGGGCCAGGACCACCGCATCGCCAGTCTCGGCCACGCGCACGCTCCCGTGCTGCTCGAGCCACGCCGAGACGGCATCTCCTTCGCCACTGCGTGGCTGCGGCGGTGCCGGGTAGGCATCGCGGTGAACGACCACGTGCGTGGCCCCCGAGGCCGCCAGCGTGGCCCAGGCGCGGTCGGGATTCTCCAGGGGCCTCCGCAGTTCCCGCAGTCGGCGATAGGAGGGCGGCGTCCACCCGCTGAACCCGTTCACGATCGGGCGCCAGTGATAGGTCGAACGGTAGGTGTAGCGAATCTCCCACGGAACGGTGCCGAATGGAAACTCGATGAGCGCCGAGCCTTGGGGGAGCCCACGGAGGACGCGGTAGAGTTCGGGCGCCCTGGAGAACGGCAGTTCAAGCGCGCTTGGATAGGCGAGGTCCTCGTCCGTCCAGTTCGCATTTCGGGGGATCGGCGCCACGAAGCCGTCGGCCAGCACCCACGCGGCCGCGACGACGGTCAGCGGGCCCGCCGCACGCCGGAAGCGGTTCAACGTCATCGCGAGGCCAAGGCCCGCCAGGATCGCGAGCGACAGAAACACGAGGACGGCAAGGCGCGCGACGACGCGCAGGCCGTCGAAGCCGGGAAGATAGCCCACGACGTAGCCGTAGAGTCCGAACCCGCTGATCGGCGCGCCCTTGGTGCGCGCCACGGGGCCCAGCGAGAGCCACCACGCCACGATCGCCACGATGAGGAAGAACCCGACCGGTGAGCGCAGGGCCGCCAGCGCCGCTCGCCGCCACTCGGGCGCGCTCAGGAGGGCCAGGGTGAGGCTGGCTGCGAGGGCAAGCAGCAGCCATGGCGCGAGGGTTCGCGCCGGTTCGTCGACAACGAGCCAGGTCCAGGTAATGGTCGCGCCCGGGATCCCTGCCGCCACGGCCGCGTTACGAAGGACGTCCACCAGGCTGCCATCGGAGAAACGCAGGCGGTCCACACCGTCGCGCTCCACCTGGATGCCCTCGGCCCTGAGCGCCTCGGCGGCGCGGTCTGCGGCGCCGGCATCGTTGGGATCGATCTGCTCGAACACCCGGGCCGACACCATCTTCAGACTTCGCTCGGGGTAGAAGGGATCGAACTTCTCCCACGCGAACCCCTCCATTGCGCCACGAAACGGCCCGGCCTGGTACCCACGCTCAGCCACGCGCCGCGTTGCCCTGTCCACCTGCTGCTGAAGCATGACGTCGAGGCGCGCACGCGCGAGCCGGTCCTCGGGCATCTTGCCTCCGGTCGCGATCACCCAGGCCAACGCGACGAGCGCCGCGCCAGCGACCGACAGGCCGCCCCAAGCCGTCAGGCGACGGGCCATCGGCGTCTCTCGGTCGGCACCGGCTGCGGTTCGCGCCCGCCATTGCCGGAGGCCAGCCATGGCCGCGGCGCCCACGGCGAGCGTGCTCAGCGCGAGCACGGCGCTGCCGGGGAAGAGCTCGCCCTCGGGGCGCGCGAACGCCTGGAGCCGACCCCACACCCGGAGG
>JAFNAJ010000327.1 GCA_017860085.1 Acidobacteriota bacterium
TGCCGGCACCATCCGGGACCTGGCGCGTGCATTTGCTTCGGCCGAGCGCGCGGTGTGCTACGGGCGCCTCGGTGTCTCGACACAGGCGTTCGGGGCACTCGCCTGTTGGCTCGTCAACGTGCTCAACATCGTCACCGGGCGACTCGATGAGCCTGGCGGCGCCATGTTCACGCGGCCAGCCGTCGACTTGGTCGGCACGCGTGGTTTCGTTGGTCCTGGCCACGGGGGGCGGTGGACGAGCCGGGTGAGGGGCCTGCCCGAGTTTGCCGGCGAGCTGCCGGTCGCCGCGCTCGCCGAAGAGATCGATACACCAGGCGAGGGGCAGGTCCGGGCGCTGGTGACGTCGGCTGGCAACCCGGTGCTCTCGACCCCCAACGGCAGGCGCCTCGAGCGCGCGCTGTTGAGCCTCGACTTCATGGTGTCGATCGATTTCTACATCAACGAGACGACACGCCATGCACACGTGATCCTGCCGCCGACGTCGCCGCTCGAGCGCGACCACTACGATCTCGTGTTTCACGTGCTGGCCATCCGGAACACGGCCAAGTTCTCGCCGGCCGTCTTCACACGTGAACCCGAAGCGAGGCACGACTGGGAGATCCTGAACGCCCTGACCTGGCGGCTGCGGGCCCCGCGTGGCTGGGCCCGCGCACGTCTCGAGGCGTCGCTGCGCCGTGCCCTGGGACCGCGGCGGCTGCTCGACTACGCCATCCGTGTGGGCCCCTACGGCGCGGGCCTCAGGCCGCGTGGTGCGGGCCTGACTCGCCGACGTCTCGAGGCGCAACCGCACGGCGTCGACCTTGGTCCACTCGAGGCATGCCTGCCGGCCAGGCTCTGCACCCCGAGGCGGCGCATTCAGCTCGCGCCACAGGCATGGGTGCGTGATGTCGGACGGCTCGAGCGCCTTCTGGATCGCAGCGACGGCGACGACACGCTGTCGCTCATCGGGCGCCGCGACCTTCGGTCGAACAACTCGTGGATGCACAACAGCAGCCGCCTGGTGAAGGGCCCTCGCCGTTGCACGCTGCGCATGCACCCGGGCGATGCGGCCGCGCGGGCCCTCGACCACGGGGCGCGGGTCAGGGTGCGGTCGAGGGTTGGCGTGATCGAGACCGACCTCGAGGTGACCGACGAGGTGATGCCCGGCGCCGTGAGCCTGCCGCACGGGTGGGGGCACGATCGCGAGGGCACGCGATTGACCGTGGCCGGCGCGCACCCGGGGGCCAGCATCAACGACTTGACCGATGACGCGAGCCTCGACGCCCTGTCGGGCAACGCGGCGTTCAACGGCGTGCGCGTCACCGTCGAGCGCGCAGGCACCTGAACCGGGTCGGAGTCGAGGGCCACAGCGAGTCGTCGTTGCCGCGCCTGTTCACCGTCAGCGTTCCGACGTATCGCTAGACTGCGACCTGTCGGCGTTCTTGGCCGGCGTCCGTCGCACTGGGCAACTCCCCCGGAGAGTGCTACCGTAGCCTCGAGGGAGGTGGCCAATGGCACCACGTGTCCTGCCCCTGCCCCTGGTCCTCCTCGCGCTGTTCAGCGCGCCCACGTTCTCCCAGTCGGCCATGGGCCCGCCGCCGGCGCCGTCGGCGCAGTCGGACGAGATGCGTCGAGGCGTCGCGCACTTCGACCGGGCCTTTTACGAGCTCACGCCGCACAAGCGCGACCTCGAGGCCTCTCGGGAGTTCGACCTGGCCATCGCCGAGTTTGAGCGCGAGCTCACGCTCCGCCCAGCGGCTGCCGAGGCGCACCGCTACCTGGCGCGCATTCGCATGGTGCGGAAGGAATTCCGCAGCGCCGGCGAGCACTACGACGCGCTGACGGCGCTGAACCCGTTGGACATCGATACCTATGTGCTCGCGGCGCTCGCCTACGTGGAAGCCGGTGACGTGGCGGCGGCGCGCGCCAGGCTCGTAACCGCCGTAGGGCAGACGAGCGACCCCGCGGTGCGCGCGCGTCTGGCCGAGTACCTGGCGAAACTGGACGCCCGCAAGCCGTAGCCCCCGCGCGGCAACGAGGCACGTCATGTCTACGCGCGCGAAATCGCTCACGGCCCCCGCGATCTGTCTCTTGTTAGCCGTCACGGCCCTGGTGGCCGGACGTCTCACGGCCGAGGCGGGCAATCCCTACGGCGCCTCCTACTGCACGGCCAATGACCGGATCTTCTGGTTCGTTCATGTGTCGGACCTGCACATCGGTGCCAGCGGCTCGACTGACGCCAGCAGCCTCCAGTGGATTGTGACGACGGGCCTGGACGTCATCGAACCCGCGTTCGTCGTCGCCACCGGTGACTTGACCGACTCGACCGCGGGGAACCTCTTCGGCTACCCCAACGGCCCGCACCAGAGCGAGTGGACCGAATACAAAGCCATCGTGGACGGGGCAGGCGCTGGGCCCACGGTTTTCTACGACCTGCCCGGCAACCACGACGCCTACAGTGACGCGACGTTTGCGTACTACCGGGCCAACTCGGTTCAAGGACGGGCGACGGGCAAGACGCAAATCTCCTGGACGCGAGAGTATGCGTTCGGGAAGTACCACTTCCTCGGCGTCAACACTGCCGACAACAGCGGGGCGCCTTTCAGCCTCACCCGGCCCTGGGGCGACTACGCAGGGCTCGACGCGACGGAGCTCGCCTTCATCAGCGACGAGCTCGCCAGGCACGACGATGCCGACCTCACGCTGGTGTTCGGCCATCACCCGGTGACGGACACCGGGTCGAGCGATGACACCTGGCTGTTCTACGGGCACCAGGACTTCATCCACGCCCTCGACATCTACCGGGCGTCACTCTACGACTACGGCCACACGCACGACGCCTCGGAGGCGCTGTTCACGGGCAACAGTTACACCGGTCTGATGGCGGGTGGCGGCATCCACTACTACAACGTCGCCTCGCTGGCCAAGTCCACTGCATCCAACTTCAGCGTCGTGGCCATTGACTGCAACGGCGTCTCGTCGGTGACCCAGACGGCGGGGACGTGGCCGGTGGTACTGATCACGGCGCCCATCGACAGCCGCATCGGCAGCAGTGCCAACCCATACTCGTACACGGTTCCCGCTGTTCCGGCCAATCCGATCCGGGCCCTCGTGTTCGATGCGAATGCAGTGACGCAAGTGAGTTACCGGATCGACGGCGCCGGGAACTGGTACCCGATGACGCGGGTTGCCGCAAACCCGGCTCTGTGGCAGGCGACCTGGAACGCGTCGAATCTCGCCGCCGGCAATCACACCATCGAGGTGCAGGCCGTCGGCTCGAGCACGCGGTCGAACATCACCACCGTCTACGTGACTGGTTCCACGAATCGAGCCCCGGTGGCCGTTGACGACAGCTACAGCACGACCAAGGACGTCGTTTTGACCGTGCCCGTCAGGGGCGTGCTGGCGAACGACAGCGACCCCGACGGCGACATGCTGACCGCGGAGCGGCGCTCGGCCCCTGCCCACGGCACCGTCACGCTGAACGCCGACGGGTCCTTCACGTACACGCCCAGTGCGGGTTACCTGGGAGCCGACAGCTTCACCTACGTCGCACGTGACGCGTCGCTGGCCTCAAACGTCGCCACCGTGTCCATCGCGGTGACCGCCGCCGCTGACACCGTGACGATTCGCTCGGCGACCTACACGTCGAAGCGAAAGGTGTTGTCGGTGGAGGCGACGAGCACGGCACAGCCCAGCGCCATCCTGAGCGTGGTCGGCTACGGGCAGATGACGTTCAAGCGGAAGACCAACACCTACACCTACCAGGCGACCGTGTCGTCGAAGCCCGCGGAGGTGACGGTGCAGTCGAGCCTTGGAGGGTCGGCAACGAGCGTCGTGACGGTCAAGTGAAGGCCCGGTGGCGTCAGTGGCTGTCGGCGCTCGCCGCGTACCTGAAACGCGGCGCGGGGGCGTCGTGCGCCCCGAGCGCGCGCACCGCGTGCACGGTGAGTGCCACCACGTGCTCCAACTTGTTCATATCGACCAGGTCG
>JAFNAJ010000328.1 GCA_017860085.1 Acidobacteriota bacterium
CTGTCGTCCTCGCGCTATGTCTCGTGCCCGGCTGTCTGGCGCCCGTCTTCGCCCAGGATCGGCCGGTCGTCAGCGGTGAACGGGGCCGGGCCCTCGACGGGTACCTCTCGCGCCTCGCACGCTTCGGGTTTTCGGGCGGAGCGCTGGCCGTGCGGCCACGCGGCGAAGACGCGTTCGCCGCGCTGGCGGCCGTGGCGCCCCTCCATGCCGCCATGGGCGGCAAACGACTTCCCCGCCGGCCGTCGGGTGCTGACCCGGGTCCAAGCGGCTGCAGCCGTCGTTTGACTGTGGGCTGCCGCGTCAGGCGGAGACCCAGGGCTCGATCAAGTACTCGTAGGCGCCGGCGGCCTTGCGCACCCGTCCGAGCGCCGGAAAGGGCAGGTGGGCGCCGAAGACGCGGGTGCGATCGACGGCACACTGCTCGAGCACGCGCTTGCGCGTGGCGATGGCCACCTGAGGCTGCACGTCGAACTTCATCACCCACTCCGGGTGAGCGAACGAGAGCACGTGGCTGTGCACGACGTCGACAAGGTGGAGGAGATAGTCACTGCCCGAGCGGATGCCGATCGCGAGGTGCCCTGGCGTGTGCCCGAACGTCTCGACGATCTCGAGGCCGCCCAGCAGTTTGTCACCCCCGGCGATGAGCTGCCACTTGCCGTCGAAGACCTTGAGGTACCGGGACACGGTTTCGTCTCCCTTCGACGCCCAGTAGTCGTGCTCCACGCGGTGCATGAAGACCCCGGCGTTCTTGAAGACGACCTCCCCGTTCGCATCGAGCAGACCGCCGAAGTGGTCGCCGTGCAGGTGCGTGATGATGATGGCCGTGATCTGTTCGGGCTTCACGCCGGCGGCGGCGAGGTTGGCGACGAGACGGCCACCGACCGCGCCAAACGTCGGGCCGCAGCCCGTGTCGACCATGACGAGTTCGCTGCCGATGCGCATCAGCAGGACGTTGAACGGCAGCCGCATCATGTCTGTCGGAGCCAGCGCGTCGCGCAGGGCCTCGGTCACCTTCTCGCGCGGCTCGCCGATGCCGAAGGGCGACTCGGACGGCGTCACGGCGAAGCCGCCGTCGTTCACGGCCAGTGCCTCGATGTCGCCAATCGTGAACCGGTAGTGGCCGGGCTGCACGCCAGCGAGCGACGGGGCGTCAGCGTCGGTGCTGGCTCGCGCAAGCGTGGTGCCGAGCACGACACCGGCTCCGGCAAAGCCGAGAAGACCGAGGGCGTGGCGACGTGAGATGGTCGTGGACGTGGCACTGGCGGGCTGGACGGCCGTCATGGGTCGGTCAGGTTACCATGCCCGCTTCGAGGTCGGGAAGCCGAGGCGGGGTGCCGTGACGGTCGATGCGCACCCACGTCGGCGCACCGGCGGGCGTCCCGGTCGGGAAACCTGATAGACTCCCCACGCTCTATAAACACCGTCGTGTCCGGGGATCTGCCCAGGGCACCCGTGTCTCGCTCAAGGAGGCCGCATGAGACTCGTCCCGCTCGCCTGCGTCGTGTTCGTCGTCGCCGCTGCTCTGCCTGCCGCCGCGCAGGACCCCGTCAAGGTCGCCTCGGCGCATTACACACTGATCGCCGAGAACGCGCACGTGCGCGTGCTGCGCGCGACGCTGCCTCCGGGGGTCACGACGGCGATGCACTCGCATCCTGCCCACATCGGCGTCACCCTGACCGGCGGGAGCCTGCGCATGGGCCTGCCCGACGGGAAGACCCAGGACATGGAGGCCAAGCCGGACCAGGTGATGCCGGTCCAGGCCGCGGGCAGCCATACGACGACCAACACGGGCAAGACGCCCATCGAGGTGATCGTGATCGAGATGAAGGGAGCGCCCGGCTCGGCGACGCTGCCTTCGGCGCGCCCGGGGATGAAGATGACCGCGCTCCTCCAGGACGCACGCGTGGATGCCTACCGCGTGTCGGCCGACTCCTCCTTCCAAGAGGCGGCAGGGACGACGCACCCGTACGACCAGGTGGTGATCCCGCTCGCCGGTGGCGACATCGCGCTCACCATGGACGGCAAGACCACCTCGACGTGGAAGCGCGGCGACGTGCGGCTCATCGGCCGCGGCGTGGCCCACGAGACGAAGGGCGGCAAGGCGCCGAGCGAGATGATCATCGTCGCCATCAAGTAGGCGGCCACCCGCCTACCGTGGCCCCCAAGCTCGTCGCGCTCCAGTCGCGGCGGCGCCCGGCGCCGAGTTGAGCACGGGAGAAGGTTCACGCATGGGCCTGCGGCATGGTCTGGCCGGCATCTTCGCGCGCTGGCTGACGCACTCCCGGCTGGGTGTCCACCTGGCGATCCTCGCGGTCGTTCTGTCACTCCCTGCGCTGTGATCGGCAGCTGTTCGGTCCGACGACGGTGGCCTTGGGCGATGCGGCGGATCTCATCCGCCGCGAGCTCCCTGAGCAGCCGTTCACCGCTTCCGACGGCGAGGAGACCGTTTGATGTCGATGGTCGAGAGACCGCTCGCCTTTGCGACGGCGAGCTGGCGATCGTCGGCAGAGACAAAGGTCTCGCAGAGGGCAAGGTGCGCGGCGGCGACATGCAGCAGATCGAGGCTTCGCGTGAGGAACCTGGCCGTGAAGCGCCGCGACAGTTCGCTCGCGTCGGCAAGCACGTGTTCGAGGTCCAGTGCTGTCGCTGTCAGGCGCTGGCTCTCGACGTCCTCATCGAGCTGACGCAGAATGGCCCGGCACTCGTCTCTGGAGATCATGCGGCGGCCGACGAGCAGCTCGAAGGCGTTCAGGACCTCGAGGCGGTGGATGGCGTTGAAGGGAACCTGCCTCGCGTCCTGCGCTGCAGCGCGGGCCGCTGCGGAGAACCTCTCGGGGACGTAGAGCGGGACCACGGCGCTGGAGTCGAAGTACGTCATCGGTCTCCGCGTGCCTCTCTCACCGTATCGGATCCACCCGGCGCGATCACGCGGTCGCCGAACACTGCGCGGGCGCGCGCCTCGAGGTCGGGCCAATCGGAGATCGGTCCGGTCGGCTTGACAGGTCCGAGCCTTGCCACGGGTCTGCGGCGACGCGTGACTTCGACGACTTCGCCGCGTTCCACGCGAGCCATGACCCGCTTCAGGTTCTGCTGCAGCTCACGAATCGACACGGAAGAACCAGCCATGTACGACATTGTGTCGTACAGTCTGGGACGTGGTCAACCGACTGCGCATGTCAGAGGTGCGCCTGCCGCGAACGAGCCGACCCGGGGCGCGTCACGAATGGCCAGCTCCGCGCCACGCCCTACTGGAACACGAGATCGACAGCGTGGAGGCTCTGGAGGAGCGGGTTGTCTGCCGATCTGACCGCGCTCACTCCTGCGCCACGCCGATGCGGCGCAGGAGCGACTGGAGACGCGGGTCGCTGCGGAGCGGGTCGACCAGCGGATAGCAGTTGAGATACGGCAGGTTCGGGTCGCGCACGGCGTAGGCCTTCTCGAACCACTCGAACGCCCGGGCCGTGTCGCCCGCCATGAGGTAGTTCCCCCCGGCGTCGTTCGCGACGCCCGGGAGCGCGCCGTACCTGGCCGTCTCGAGGTCGGCCAGCCGGCGCATGGCGGCCTCGAAGCCCGCCTCGGCGTACGTCTTCTTGACCGCGTCCGCGATGTCCGACCACCCGAACATCTGGCTCCCATACAACGCGGCCGCGGTAGCCACCGCTTCGTCGTGGCGCTTCGTCATGACCAGCGACAGAAGGAGCGCCGAATTCGCCACGGGGTTGTCGGGCTGCATCTTGAGCGTCGCGCGCGCCTGCGCGATCGCCTCGTCGTAGCGCCGGGCCAGGTGGAGGGCCATAGCATAGAAGCTGTGGACCGTCACGTTGAACGGATCGAGTTTCAGCACACGCTCGATCTGCGCCATGGCCTCGTCGGGCCGGTGCACGATCATCAGGTAGTGCGAGTACATCGCCACGCCGTCGGGATAGCTGGGGTCGAGCTCGATAGCCCGTTTCCATTCGGCGTCGGCCTC
>JAFNAJ010000329.1 GCA_017860085.1 Acidobacteriota bacterium
CTATTTCTCGGGCTCGCTCGGCACACGCTGGGGCACGATCCCGCACGCGCAGTTCTTTCTCTTCGTGACGCTGATGACCGTAGGGGCCGCCCTCGTGCTGCTGCTGGTGCTCAGGTTCCTGCGTCCGGTGTTCGCGCGGGCGCTGGCCGAGCATCGATGAGCCGGCCACCGTGGCCGCCATCCGCCGCGACCGGCTCCCACAGACCTCCGTCGGAATCAGCGACTGTGCGTGTGGAAGAGTTCGACCAGTTCGTCGTACATCGCCTCGGCCTCGTCGGGGCGCCCTCGGATCGCGGCTGACGCACAGTGCTTCAGGTGGTTGCGCATCAGCTCGCGAGCGACGGCCCGCAGGGCCTCGTGCACCGACGAGATCTGGACGAGCACGTCCGCGCAGTACCGTTCCTCGTCGACCATCCGCTGCAGTCCCCGCACCTGGCCCTCGATGCGCCGTAGCCGCGTGAGGGTCCGCTCCTTGATCGACGCCTCGACGGCCACCGCCCTCCTTCCTTCGGCGTGAGCGGAGCTGTCGTCCGCGTGGCTGCACGCCGTGGCCTGCGGAGGCGCAGGTGCGTTCGGGTCGCGACCGGTCCCTCGTCGTTTCTTCGTCTGGCTGGGCATCGGCTGCCGCTCCCTCATGTTCACCGGAGCCGTGCGCGGCGCAGGCGAAGGCTGTTGGTCACGACGCTCACCGAACTGAACGCCATCGCGGCGCTCGCGAGGATCGGACTGAGCAGGATCCCGTGCGACGGGTAGAGCACGCCCGCCGCGATCGGGATGCCAACCACGTTGTAGATGAAGGCCCAGAACAGGTTCTGGCGCATGGATCGGAGGGTACGGCGCGACAGCGCGATGGCGTCGGCCACGCTGCCAGGATCCCCGCGCATCAACGTCACGTCGGCAGCCTCCACGGCGATGTCGGTCCCCGTGCCGACCGCCATGCCGATGTCGGCCTGGGCCAGCGCGGGCGCGTCGTTGATGCCATCGCCCACCATGGCCACCACCTCGCCCGCCTTCTGACGGCGCCGCACCTCGTCCACCTTGCCGTCGGGGAGGACTCCGGCGACGACGTCGTCGATGCCAGCCTGGCGGGCAATGGCCCGTGCGGTCCACTCGTTGTCGCCGGTGACCAGGGCGACCGTGACGCCCAGGCGCGTCAGGCGCTCGACCGCCTCTCGTGCCGTCGGCTTGAGGGGATCTGCGACCGCGATCACCGCGAGCGCTTCGCCCCCGACTGCGGCGATCATCGTGGTCTTCCCCGCCGCGGCCAGTTCCCCTGCAACGGGCAGCACGGCGGCGATGTCGATGCCGGCGTCCGCCATGAACGCGTCGTTGCCCACGAGCACCTCGGTGCCCTCCACCAGGCCCTTGGCGCCCCGCCCGGCGATGGCTTCGAAGCGCTCGACGGGTCGGAGCGCGACCGATTGCTCCCTCGCGTGGCGGACCACAGCCTCGGCCAGGGGATGTTCGGACGAGGACTCGAGAGACGCCACGAGTCGCAGGACCTCACTGGCGTCGCGTGAGGCGCCGGGTCGCAGCACGAGGTCGGTGACCACCGGGCGCCCCTCGGTGACGGTGCCGGTCTTGTCGAGGACGACGGTGGTCACCTCGCCCGCACGCTGCAGCGCCTCGCCACCCTTGATGAGGAGGCCCAGTTCGGCGGCGCGGCCGGTGGCCACCATGACCGCCGTGGGAACCGCCAGCCCCATGGCGCAGGGGCACGCGATGATCAGGACCGAGATGGCCGCTGCCATCGCGCGCACGCTGGCGCCACCCTCGCTCGAGACGAACCACACGACGAACGTGGCGATGGCCATCGACATGACGACGGGTACGAAGATCCCGCTGACCCGGTCGGCCAGATGCTGAATGGGCGCACGCGACGACTGGGCCTGTCGCACCAGGGTCACGATGTGCGCGAGCACGCTGTCGGCGCCCAGCGTGGTCGCGCGGTAACGGAACGCCCCCATCCGGTTCACGGTGCCGCCGATCACCCGATCGCCAGGCCCCTTCTCGACCGGCAACGACTCGCCCGTGAGCATCGATTCGTCAACCGCGCTGTGGCCCGACACGACGGAGCCGTCCACGGGCACCCGCTCGCCGGGCCGCACCACGACGACATCGCCGCTGCGCACCTCCTCGACCAGAACCTCGGTCTCCTCACCGTTCTCCGAGATCACGCGCGCAGTCCTCGGCTGCAAGTCGATCAGCTTGCCGAGGGCCGCGGAGGTCTGGCGGCGCGCCCTGGCCTCCAGCATGTTCCCGGTCAGCACGAGGGCGATGATGATGATGACCGCTTCGTAATAAACGTCCGGCGCAACGCCGTGGCGAAGGAAGAAACCGGGCGCGAGCGTCGCCGCGACCGAGTAGAGGAATGCCGTGCCCGTACCGACGGCGACGAGGGTGTTCATGTTCGCGGCGTGGTGCCGGAAGGCCGACCAGGCCCGCCGATAGAAGTGACGACCCGCCCACGCCACGACCACGGTGGTCACCACCAGGAGCGCGTAGCTGATGCCACGGGGATCGACCTCGTACAGCGCGGGCAGCAGCCTGCGCAGGATGGGCGTCAGCTGCTCCATCGTCCACCGCATGAACGGGTCGACCGCGGTCTCGGCGTGCGCGCCATGATCGAGGCCCGCCATCAGTGGCATCGAGAGCACCATGGCCACGACGCCGGCAGCGGCGCTGACGATGGCCTTCAGGCGGAGATCGCGGAATTCGCGTGTGGTCTCCTCGTCACGAGCCTGCTGCTCGTCGGCTGCGGTGGCGCCGGCCAGCGGCAGATGGGCGTCGTAACCCGTCTGGCGGATGGCATCGACGAGGCGCTCGGGTGTGACCACGGTGGGGTCGAACACGACCGAGGCGCTGCGCAGCACCAGGTTGACGGACGCGTCAGCCACGCCCGCTTGCCGGGTCAGTGCCTTCTGGACGGCGGCTGAGCAGGCAGCACACGTCATCCCGCCAACCGGTAGGTCGAGGTGCTGGACCTCGGTCGGCTTGGCTGGCATGGCCTGGTGGGGCGCGGTCATGATGAGGCTCTCAATCGGTCAACCCCAATCAGTCAAACCGGCGCCGGTTCGCCCTGATCGGTCAGCGCCGCCCCGTCAGGACCGATCCCCGGCAACGAAGAAGTACCAGTTGACCCAGGCGATCGCGGCGACGCCGGCGGCAACGACGGCCCAGTCGAGCGCCGTCATGCCGTGTGGGGGCGCGCGGGATATCCGGCCTCGTCGACCGCACGTGCGAGATCACTGGCAGACGTCCGGCTCGGGTCGAAGCGGACCCGTGCACGTCCAATCTGCACGTCGTCGACGGCCACGCCGGGCACGGCTGCCAGCGCCTTCGACACGCGCGCCACGCAGTGTCCGCAGCTCATGCCCTCGATCTCCAGCGTCAGGTTCTCCACGCCACCCTCCAGACGGGGGCCCGTCGGACCGGCATATACCCCGTGGGGGTATATTGCCACCCGCACGGAACGCTGTCAAGGCACCCCGGCTGCGCGGGTGTGCGACGTCAGCCTCTGAGGGTCGGGAGATGCCGGAGGGAGGGTCGGGGTGGAACGAGTCCCGAACGGCCCGGCAGCGGGTCTTCCGGCGCGATACCCGCCGGGCGAACCCGCCGTCGGTGTCCGTCCAGCACCATTATCGGCGCGTTCGTCGCCCTGCATGAACCTGGGGAACCTGGGGTCAGATCTTGATTTCATGCAGGCTGGGCAGGTTCGAGATTGCCCCAAGACGGGGTCCCTGTGGGCTGCATAGAATCAAGATCTGACCCCAGGGGTGTGCCATGCCGCTCGACGAGTACCGCGCCAAACGCGATTTCACCCGGTCGCCCGAACCGAAGGGCGACACACGCAAGAAGGCCAGGCGCCGTGGACCGCTCAGGTTCTGCGTGCAGAAGCACCTGGCGACGCAGCTCCACTACGACCTGCGCCTCGAACACGAGGGCGTCTTGCTTTCGTGGGCGGTCCCCA
>JAFNAJ010000019.1 GCA_017860085.1 Acidobacteriota bacterium
CGACCACGCACGAAGAACCAAGAACCGGCGTTCGACACGAGAGGGAGGGTTGTCGTGAGCAGGCTCACGGATACGCAAATCGCCGACGGTCTTGCGTCATTGCCTGGCTGGACACGCGTGGGAGCGACCATCGAGAAGTCGCTCGCGTTCGCGTCGTTCCCGGATGCCATTTCCTACCTCGTGCGCCTCGCGTTCGAGGCCGAGCGCGTCGACCACCACCCGGACGTCACGGTGAGATACCGACGCGTGACGCTCAGCTACTCGACGCACAGCGAAGGTGGGCTCACCGCGAAAGACCTCGACGGCGCGCGAACCGCCGAACGGGTGTATTCGTCTTCTGGATCACAGGGCTAGGAGTCCCGAATGCTGATCTCCACCACCTCCATCCTCGAAGGCAGACGCGTCAAGCAGTACATCGGCCTCGTGAGCGGCGAAGCCATCCTCGGCGCCAACATCTTCCGCGACGTCTTCGCGAACATTCGCGACATCGTCGGCGGCCGGTCGGCGGCCTACGAGAAGGAGTTGCGAAACGCGAAGGAGATTGCCCTCGACGAGATGAAGCAGCAGGCGGCCAGCATGGGCGCCAACGCCATCATTGGCGTGGATCTCGACTACGAGACCATCGGCCAGAGCGGCGGCATGCTCATGGTGAGCGCCAGCGGAACGGCCGTCGTCATCGAGTGACGGGTCGGCTGAAGGCCGGCCGACCGCGATCATCCGGCCGCGCAGACTCTTGATCAACGGCGCAGCGCAGACCTCCAGGCCTGCGCTCACGGTCGCTTGAGCTCGCTCTTCCAGGTGTCGATCGTGTCGAGCGGCAGGGCCTCGCCGTTGGCGGTGGCGAACTTCACGATCTGTTCGACCTCCTCGTCTGCCAGGACGCGATCGCGTTCCTTGGCCGCTCGGAAGATCTCCTCGACGAGGTGCTGCTCGGGCTCGATGCCGCGCTCGACGAGCCAGTGCACGACGTTCGACACGCCCGACATGAAGCCGATCTCGATCCGCTGGCGCGAACCCACCATCTCGGCAGGCACGCCCGAGTAGATCCGGTCGGCCAGCCAGTTGTCCCCCTTCTTCTTGGCCTTGATGATGGCCGCCGCGTGCACGCCCGTGGCGGTGCGAAACGCATCGTGGCCGAACACCGGGTAGTTGGGCGGGATCGGCACGCCAGTCGCCTCGCTCGCCGTTTCGACATACGTGCGCAGCGCCGACAGGTCGGTGGTGATGTATCCCATCAGCCTGAGGTTGACCAGCAACTGATCCATCGAGCAGTTGCCCACGCGTTCGCCGATGCCCATCGCCGTCCCGTGCACCCGGTCGACACCTGACGTCATCGCGGTGATGGTGTTGATGACCCCGAGGCCCCGATCGTTGTGTCCGTGCCAGTCGACCTTGACCGGCTCGCCGGTCTCCTGGATGAGCTGGCGGACGTAGGGAATGAGATTCCGGACGCCGCGGGGCGTGATGTGCCCGACGGTGTCGGTCACGCAGACCCGCGTGGCTCCCGCGTTGATGGCCGCGCGATAGAGCTGGCGGATCGTGTCGGGCTTGGCGCGCGTCGTGTCCTCGGTGACGTACATGACCGGCAGGCCATGCGCCACCGCAAACGAGACGCTGTCCTCGGTCAGTTTGAGCATGTAGTCGAGCGCCCAATCCTCGGCCATCTGCCGGATGGGCGAGCTGCCGATGAACGCAGCGGCCTCAATCGGCATGCCGACCTTGTCGGCGATGTCGACAAGCGCCGTCACGTCGGCCATCACCGTCCGCACGGCGCAGTTCGGGCTGATCGACAGCTTCGACCTCTCGATCTCCCGACACAGCGCGATGATGTCGGCTCGGGCCCGAGGGCCGGCACCCGGCAGGCCGAGATCGGCGCTGTGGATGCCGAGCTGTGCCATCAAATGCAGCAGCTCGATCTTCCGTTCGATCGACGGGTCGCGGACCGACGGCGACTGCAGCCCATCGCGCAGCGTCTCGTCGTCGAACTCAATGACCTCGCCGCGATGCGGATAGCCGGTACCGGCCGTGTTCCAGTCGAAGATCAGGTTGCTGACATCTGCCTGGTCGGTCATGCCGAGCCCCCCGGGTTCCCGCGCGCCCACCGCTCACACGTGATGGACGGGTCCGTTGCCTGCCGCCGCGGCCTGGAGCGTGCGGCGCACATACACAGGGATCATTTCCCGGCGCCACTCCTGGTCGCCAGGCACGTTGGCGAGCGTGTGACACTGCCGATGTGCCAACGCGCCCAGTTCGTCGATCGCGGCGCGGAATTCCTCCGTCCCGAGACGCGTGGAAACCAGTCGCGACGCGGCTTGAGGGATCCGCTTCGGTCGCGCTGCCAGCGCCGTCAGCACGAGATCGCCGTGCTCGACGCGATCGCCATCTCCGACATCGAGGCGGCAGGCCACACCCAGCAGCGGAAAGTCGATCGAGCCACGCTCGCGCAGCTTGCCGTAGGCCCCGCGATGGCCCGGTGGCGTGGGTGGAATCCGAATCGCCACCAGGATCTCTCCCACCGCCAGTCGGCGGTTCACGATACCGTCGCCGAGCCAGAACTCGTCGATCGCCACGGTCCGGTGGCCGTTGGCACCGACGATCTCGAGCACGGCCCCCAGCGTCATCAACGCTGGCGCGCAGTCGGCCGACGCCGCCGCCACGCATCGGGACCCTCCGGCCACGACGTGACACACGACCCCGTCCTTCTTCAGGCAGAATCCCAGGGCCGACCGCCAGAAGTAGCTCTGGTTGTAGTACTGGCAGCGCGTGTCGAGCAGGACATTGCCGCCGATGGTGCCGGCTCGTCTGAGCTGCGGACCGGCCACGAGACCTGCCGCCTGCGCGAGGGCGGGTGCCTGTTTTCGGACGCTCTCGCTCGAAGCGATCTCGGCAATCCTCGCCATGGCGCCGACAACGAGCGTGCCGTCAGGGTCCCGCGTGATGCCCCGAAGCTCTGGAACGCGCCCGAGCGACACGACCACCCGAGGCGTGAACAGCTCGTGCTTCATGTTGGGCAGCAGGTCGGTGCCGCCGGCCATGACCATCGCACCGGCGCCCTCTTCGCGCAGGAGTGTGACGGCCTCGCCAAGCGATGTCGGCTGTCGCAGTTCGAAGCGCGGCAGGCGGAGCATCAGCGTGCGCCCCCTGCCAAGGCTGGCGCCGGTGTGCCGGCCGCAGCGTCCTTGCGCGCGCGCAGGGCCGCCAGGACCTTGCCCGGCGTGAACGGCAGGTGCTTCAGGCGGATGCCGACCGCGTCGAACACCGCGTTGGAGATGGCCGGGATCGCGGGGTGCAGCGGCCCCTCGCCGGCCTCCTTTGCGCCGTACGGCCCCTCGGGGTCGAGACTCTCGACAATGAGGGCGGCGAGCTCGGGGGTGTCAACCGTCGTCGGGATGCGGTAATCGAGCAGCGACGGGCCCGCGTGCAGGCCGAACCGGTTGACGCCGTGTGCCTCCATCAACGCTTCGGCGACGCCCATGTAGGCCGAACCCTCCATCTGGCCGGCCACGAGCATGGGATTGAGCGCGCGCCCGCAATCGTGGGCAATCCAGACCTTCTCGCACGTGATGCGCCCGGTCTCGACATCGACCGAGACCTCGACGACGTGCGCGGTAAACGAATAGGCTGGCGCAGCGCCGATGGTCCCGCCGCGATAGTCGCCTCCGAGCGTCGGCGTGTTGTAGGCGCCGGTGGCGCCCAGGGTGTCGAACCGCGCTTCGGCCAACTGAAAGGCCTCTGCCGCGGTCATCCAACGTCGGCCGGCCGCTGCATCTGGGGGACTGGCCCCCGGGCGGGCCTCTCCGCCAACCGCGACGCCCGCGGGCTGGAGCGGCGGGTCGTCCAGCTCGACGACGACGCCGTCGACGAATCGCACGCGCGACGGGTCCACCTGCCAGTGGTCGGCGACCGCCCGAACCACGAGTGGCCTGACCTTCCGGCAGGCATCGATGAGCGCGTTGCCCACCATGAACGTCTCGCGGCTCGAGTAGGCGCCGAGATCCACGGGGCAGAGGTCGGTGTCGGCCGACACGACGCGCACCTGGTCGAGTGCCAGGCCGAGCTCCTCGGCCACGAGGTACTGCGCGATCGAGTTCGAGCCCTGGCCGATGTCGTTGGCCCCGGTGAACACCGTGACGAGCCCCGATCGATCGATCTTGAGCTGCACGGCTGCCTGGGGCATGGGGTTGGGATAGATCGGGTAGTTGGTGCCGGAGATGTACATCGAGCCGGCCACGCCCATGCCGCGGCCGAACGGGAGCTGCCCGTGACGTGTCTTCCAGTTGCTGGCGTGCTCGACGACGTCGAGGCAGCGCGCGAAGCCGTTCGACGTGATCCGCTGGCCGTTCACGGTGGTCGTGTGCTCACCGAGGAGGTTGCGCCGTCTGATCTCGATCGGGTCGATCTCGAGCGTGCTCGCCAGCTCGTCGAGCTGCACTTCGAAGGCAAACCGCGGCTGCACCGATCCATGGCCGCGCTTGGGCCCGCAGGGCGGCTTGTTGGTGAACGCGCGCGTGCTGTCGAACCGGTAGGTGGCAAACGCATAGGGGCCCGTGAGCAGCTGGCCGGCGTAGTACGTGGTGACGAGACCGTAGGAACTGTACGCGCCGCCGTCGATGACGATCGTCGCGTCGACCCCGACCAGCCGACCTTCGCGCGTTGCACCCGTCCGGTAGCGCATGTGCATCGGGTGCCGGCCCCGGTGCGTGTAGAAGACCTCCTCTCGCGTGTAAAGCATCTTCACCGGGCGCCCGGTCGTCATGGCGAGCTTCGCCACGACGAACTCGAGGCTGAACGGATCGGACTTGCCGCCGAACGCGCCGCCGAGGCAGGGCTGGATCACACGGATGCGGTGCGCGGGCACGTCGAGGACCCGTGCGAGCGCCCGGTGCACGTAGTGCGTGATCTGGGTCGACGACCAGACGGTGAGGACGCCGTCGGCGCCATAGTGCCCCACCGCGCAATGCGGCTCGATGGCGGCGTGCGTGGTGCCATGAAAGACGTAGTCGTCTTCGATCACCACGTCGGCCTCGGCGAGCGCCGCGTCGACATCGCCAAAGGCCAGGTGAACGTGCTTGGAGACGTTGCCATCCTTGCGCCCCTCGTGAATCGGAGGATCGTGCCGCGCGAGGCTCTCGAAGGGGTCAAGGTACGCGTGGAGCGGCTCGTACTCCACGCGGATCAGCTTGAGGGCGGCGTTGGCGGCGTCCTCGTCCACGGCGGCGACGGCCGCCACCGGCTCGCCGACGAATCGGACCTTGCCGACGGCCAGCGCCGTTTCGTCCTGCGTCCACGGGAGGATGCCGTACGTCACCGGGAGGTGCTCGCCCGTGATCACGGCGTGGACGCCGGCGAGGCGCAACGCGTCTGCGGCGTCGATCGACCGGATGCGGGCGTGCGCGTGCGGGCTGCGGAGCGTTTTCGCGTGCAGCATGCCCGGCAAGGCGATGTCGTCGGTGTACATGGCGGCGCCGGTGGCCTTCGCCAGGCCGTCCACCTTGCGCAGGTCGCGACCGACGTGGCGAAACGCGCCCCACGGGGCGTCGATGCCGTGAATGTCCCGGGATGCCACCTCAGCGCTCCCCGGCCTGGCGTCCCACGTTCGCGGCCTCCCACGACCGCCGCGGCGGTTCAACGCCTCGCGCTCGGGCCACGATCGACTGAACGGCCTGCAGGATTTGCGTGTAGCCCGTGCAGCGGCAGAGGTTGCCCGAGAGCGCCCGTGCGATCTCCTCGTCGGTCGGCGACGGCGTGCGGTCGAGCAGGGCTCGCGCCGACAGAATCATGCCGCTCTGGCAGAACCCGCACTGGAGGGCCCCGTACCGGTCGAAGGCATCCTGCACCGGGTCTGGGCCCTCGCCCCCGCGTGCGAGGTGGAGCGGCCACAAGCCTTCGATCGTGACGATCTCGCGGCCCTCCGCCTCACGGGCGAGGATGAGACACGAGATCATCGGCTCGCCGTCGACGAGGACGGTGCAGGCCCCGCAATCCCCCTTGTCACAGCCCTGCTTGGAGCCGGTGAGGCCCAGCCGGTACCGCAAGACCTCGAGCAGGGTCCAGTGGTCGGGTGCGTCCACATCGTGGACGTCCCCGTTCACCTTGAGGTGCATCGGCGCCATTCTCGCGCCGATTGACGGCGGGGACAAGGGGCCGGGCACATCGGCCGCCCCAGGCTTTTCCCCTTGACGTGGCCCGGCGGTCGGCATATATAGGCAAATTAGTACTGATTTACCTAATTAGCCCGCGGTGGATTCGGGCTCTCGGCGTGCCGTTGAACGTGGTCAGCCCCTGGCTGGAGGCTGACGGCCGGGCGCCGACAGCTGGGAGGGAGCTGCCTTGCAGATCGCGTCGTGGGTGGTTCGGCAGGCGGCAACGCCCATGGGGCTCGAGACACGCGACGAGCACCCCGCCACCGGCGAGGTCATCGTCGAGGTGGCCGGGTGCGGCGTCTGCCACACCGACCTCGGGTTCTTCTACGACGGCGTGCCGACCCGGCGTCCGTTTCCCCTCACGCTCGGCCACGAGATCAGCGGGCGGGTCGTCGAGGCCGGCGAGGGAGCCAGCGAGTGGCTCGGCCGCGTGGTGGTCGTGCCGGCGGTGCTCCCGTGCGGCGAGTGCGACGCCTGCCGCGCCGGCCGCGGGCAGGTCTGCCCACGGCAGATCTTCCCGGGAAGCGACGTCCACGGCGGCTTCGGGAGCCACGTGCGCGTCCCCGCGCGCGGGCTGTGCCCGGTGCCGGACCTTGCCGACCGCGGGCGCAATCCACTCGGCCTCGACCTTGCGGCGCTGGCCGTGGTCGCCGACGCGGTCTCCACCCCGTACCAGGCCATCATCCGCAACGAGGTGCGTCCCGGCGACGTGGCGGTGTTCGTCGGCGCGGGCGGCATCGGAGGGTTCGGCGTCCAAATCGCCGCGGCACTCGGGGCCGGGGTCGTGGCGATCGACGTCAACGATGCGCGCCTCGACGCGATGGCGCGACACGGCGCCTCGCTCACCCTCAACGCGACAGGCACCGACGCGAAGCAGTTGCGCCGCCAGGTGCGCGCATTTGCCGACGATCGCGGCGCGCCCACCTGGCGCACGCACATCTTCGAAACGTCGGGCACGACGGCTGGTCAGATGACGGCCTTCGGCCTGCTGGGGCACGGAAGCCAGCTCTCGGTGGTCGGCTACACACCCAAGTCGATCGAGGTGCGCTTCTCCAACCTGATGGCCTTCGACGCGACGGCCCGCGGCAACTGGGGGTGCCTGCCCGAGCACTACCCGGCCGTGGTCGACCTGGTGCTGCAGGGCAGGGTCGCGCTCGAACCATTCATCGAGCGACGGGCACTCGCCACGATCAACGACGTCTTCGCGGACGTTCACGCCGGGCGCGCGACCCGGCGCATCATCCTCATTCCCGAGCGATAGCCTCATGACCTTCAAGGACCACGATCTCACACCGCCGCGCGACGTCGCCGGCGTCCGATACGAGGAGACGCCCTTCACTGATCTGGGGGGTCGCGAGGTCCCGGGCCTTCACGCCGTGTGGATCACGCTCGACAACCCGTCGCAGCTCAACTCCTACACGACCGACATGATCAAGGGGGTCATCCTCGGCATGCGCCGCGCCTCGAACGACCGCGCCGCCGTGGCCGTGGTACTCACGGGTTCGGGCACGCGGGCCTTCTGCACGGGAGGCAACACGGCCGAGTACGCCGAGTACTACGCAGGACGTCCCGAGGAGTACCGCCAGTACATGCGGCTCTTCAACGACATGGTCAGCGCCATCCTCGCGTGCGACAAGCCGGTGATCTGCCGGGTGAACGGCATGCGCATCGCCGGTGGGCAGGAGATTGGCATGGCCTGCGATTTCTCGGTGGCCCAGGATCTGGCCCTCTTCGGCCAGGCCGGCCCCCGTCATGGCTCGGCGCCCGACGGCGGCAGCACCGACTTCCTGCCGCTCTTCGTCGGGATCGAAGCCGCCATGGAGAGCTGCACGCTGTGCGAGCACTGGAGCGCGCACAAGGCCCATCGTCTCGGGTTGCTCACCGCGGTGGTCCCGGCGCTTCACGTGGATGGCGCGTTCGTGCCCAATCCGATGGTCGTTCTCGACCGCTGGGTGGAGCACGGCGCGATCGTGTTCGGCGAACCCAAGCGCGGCCCAGAGCGAGACGAGGCCAAGTTGCTGCTGGCTCGGGGTGCTGTCGACCTCTCGCTCCTGGACCGCGAGGTGAACGGGCTGCTCTTCAAGCTCGCCAACACGTTTCCCGGCTGCCTGTCGAAGACGATCGAGAGCGTGCGCAAGCACAAGCTGGCGCACTGGGACAGGAACAAGGAGACCAACCGCGCGTGGCTCGGCCTCAACATGATGACCGAGGCGCGCGCCGGGTTCCGCGCGTTCAACGAAGGATCGAAGGCGTGCCGCGAGGCCGACTTCCTGCTGCTGCGACGACGACTGGCCGAGGGTGCCACGTGGTCGGACGAGCTGCTCGAGGAGATCCTGGCGCGGGCACGCGGGCGGGCCTGACCATGCGCAAGGTTCGAACGCCGGCGGCCACGTCCGCGTTCCGCATCCGCGGGCTGGCGCTGCGCGATCTCGCCGAGGTCCAGCGCATCGACGCCTATCACACCGGCGCCCGGAAGCCGGCCTACTGGAAACGCGTCTTCCACGATTTCCTCGGGACGTCCGACTCGCCATTGCGGGTCGGGCTGGCGGCACAGGGGCCCCGCAAGCTGTCGGGCTACCTGCTGGGCGAGGTTCGGGCCTTCGAGTTCGGCTCCGAGCCGTGCGGCTGGATCTTCGCCGTCGGCGTCGCTCCCACCGCGCTCCGGCAGGGCGTCGCGACGGCGCTCGTCACCGAGGCCTGCCGTCGTTTCCGCGCAGCCGACGTCTCGACGGTGCGCACGATGGTCAGGAGGAATGACATCCCGGTGCTGGCGTTCTTCAGGGCGAGCGGCTTCGCGGGCGGGCCCTACGTGCAGCTCGAGCTCGAGGTCGGCCGGCCACGGTGAGCAAGGAGCGCGAATGACCGACGCACCTCTCTCGATCGTGCAGCTTGACGGGGGCGCCTGTTGGCGCATCGCCATCGGCGGCTCGAAAGGGAACATCCTCGACGCCCGACTCATGGACGCGCTGGCCCGCGCGTTCCGTGACGCCTCTGCCGCGCCTGCTGTGAAGACGATCGTCCTCGAGGGCCAGGGCACGCACTTCTCCTTCGGGGCCAGCGTGCAAGAACACCTGCCCGATCGGGTGGCGGGCATGCTGCGCCAGTTCCACGATCTCCTGGCGACCCTGATCGACACCTCGGTGCCGGTGCTCGCCGCCGTTCGGGGCCAGTGCCTCGGCGGCGGACTCGAACTGGTCACGCTCTGCCACCGCGTGTTTGCCTCTCGCGACGCCAAGCTCGGCCAGCCGGAGATCATGCTCGGCGTCTTCGCCCCGGTTGCCTCGGTGGTGCTCCCCGAACGCGTCGGCCGTCGTCACGCCGAGGATCTCCTGGTGTCGGGCCGAACGGTGGGTGCAGGCGAGGCGTTCGCCATGGGGCTCATCGACGAGGTCGTGGACGGCGACCCCGCCGAGGCGGCGCTCGCCTACGCGCGCCAGCACCTGCTGCCCAAGTCGGCGTCGAGCCTCCGCTACGCGGTTCGCGCGATTCGCAGGTCGCTTCGCGAACGACTCCGGGCCGAGCTGCCGACCATCGAACGTCTGTACCTCGGCGAGCTCATGAAAACGAGCGACGCGGTCGAGGGTCTGCAGGCCTTCGTCGAGCGGCGCCCACCGGTCTGGAGGAATGCGTGAGCGCCGACCCGAGGCTGGCAGCGCTCGTCGATCGGGCCGACCGCCTGTATCGCGACTACCGCCTCTCGTCGGTCCGCGACTGGAAGGCCCGCACCGGGGGCCTCGCTGTCGGCTACATGCCGATCTACGTGCCCCGCGAGTTGCTGCACGCCCAGGGCGTGCTGCCGGTGGGCCTCATGGGCGGCCGCGACGATCTCGAGATCATCAAGGGCGACGCCTACTACCAGTCGTACATCTGCCACATCCCGCGCAGCACGATCGAGCTGGGACTCAACGGGAGCCTCGACTGTCTCGACGGCATGCTGTTCCCGGCCATCTGCGACGTCATCCGCAACCTGTCCGGCATGTGGCAGATGCTCTTCCCGGGCATGCTGGTCCGGTATCTCGACGTTCCCCAGAACTTCGACCGAGACCTCGGCGGCCGCTTCTACCGTGACGACCTCGAGCAGTTGGCCCGCGACCTGGCGGCCCGCGGCGCCGCACCGCTCGACGCGGACGCCCTGCGACACTCGATCTCCCTCTACAACGAGGACCGCCGCCTTGTCCGTGAACTCTACGCCCTCCGCGGACGAGCCCCGTGGAAGGTGCCAACGCACGAGCTCTACATGGTCTTGCGCGCGGCCCTCGTGCTGCCGGTCGAGGAGTCAACGGCACTCTTCCGCACCTACCTCGAGCTGGTCACGCACGACGACACCCGCAAGCCGCTCGACCAGGCCCGGGTTCTGCTGACGGGCTCGTTCTGCGAACAGCCGTCCATCGGACTGATTCGCACACTCGAACGCGCCGGCTGCTACATCGTCGACGACGACTTCGTGCAGATCCATCGATTCATCCAATCGGACATCCCCGTTGATGGCGACCCCGTTGAGAACCTCGTTGTTGCGTTCCTCACCGACGCCATGGCGAGCCCGACGCGCTACGTGGAGACGGGCGTGAAAGGCGACGACCTCATCCGCCGGGCGGAGGAAGGCGGCGCGGAGGGGATCCTCTTCTGCGCGGCGAGCTTCTGCGACCCGGCCTTGCTCGACCAGCCAATGCTGGTCAAGGCAGTCGAGCGCCGAGGCTTCCCGTGGACGGCCTTCAAGTTCTCGGAGAACAGCGGCCAGTTCCAGGTGATTCGGGAGCAGGCCGGCACGTTCGCTGACTCGATCAAGCTTTGGAGCGGCGCATGACGACCAGGCAGACCGCGACGCCGGTGGACGTTCAGAAGGACGCCAGCCAGGTGCGACAGAAGGCCATGATCGCCCGGCACTTCGATCGGCTGGCCGCGGCGCCCGACACGGGCGAGAAGACGGTCTACACCTTCGTCCCCGGCAACCTCACCGAGCTCCTCCTCAGCTTCGACATCCTCCCGGTCCTGCCCGAGATCAACGCGCTGCAGTCGGCGATGCGCGGCAAGTCGGCCGAGTACATCTCGGTGGCCGAGAAGCTCGGGCACTCGGAAGACGTCTGCACGTACGTCAAGAGCGACATCGGCATGCTCAAGTCGGGCAACATCGGCCCGACGGGACAGCGCCTTCCCAATCCCGACGTCCTGCTGCTCTCCTACACGGGCTGCTTCACCTTCATGAAGTGGTTCGAGCTGCTGCGCGAGGAGTACGACTGCCCGGTGGCGATGCTCCACGTGCCGTACCAGGCGGACGGTCGCGTCACCGAGTCGATGCGCCGGTACGTTGTCGATCAGCTGCGCCAGAAGGTCATCCCGGTGCTCGAGCAGGCCACCGGCCGAGCCTACGATGAGGACCGTCTCAGGGAGTGCCTCGCGCGCTCGGCAGAGGCCGAAGACGACCTCGTGTGGGTGCTGCAGTCGGCGCGCCACACGCCATCGCCCATCGACGCCTATTTCGGCGCCGTCTACTACGTGGGCCCGATCTTCAGCTCGTTCAGGGGCACGCCCGATGCCGTGGCGTACTACCGCGAGCTGCGCGCGGAGATCGCCGAGCGCATCCGGCTCGGCCAGGGGCCGGTCACACCCGATGGCGATCTCGAGACCGAGCGCTTCCGCATCGTCGTCGAAGGCCCACCCAACTGGACCAGCTTCCGCCAGTTCTGGAAGATGTTCGTCGACGAGGGCGCGGTGGCCGTCGCATCGACGTACGCCAAGGTCGGGGGTGTGTACGACACCGGGTTCCGCCACGATCCGTCGCATCCGCTCGAGAGCCTCGCGGATTACTGCCTGGGCTGCTATACCAACCTTTCGCTCCCCTCTCGCATCGACCTGCTCACCCGCTACGTGAAGGAGTATTCGGCCGACGGGTTCCTCATCAACTCGGTGAAGAGCTGCAACTCGTTCAGCGCCGGACAGCTCCACATCCTCCGCGAGGTCGAGGCGCGGTCGGGCCGGCCTGGTGGCTTCATCGAGAGCGACCTCGTCGATCCGCGGTACTTCTCGGCCGCCAACATCAAGAACCGGCTCGAGTCGTACTTCCAGATGCTGGAGCAGAAGCGGCCCGGGGGTGCGGCGTGAGGTACACCGTCGGCATCGATCTTGGCTCCACCACGACCAAGGCTGTCGTGCTGGGAGACGACGGGACAATCCTGGGACGGGGCATCACGAACTCGCGCAGCAATTACGACGTCGCGTGCCAGGTGGCGCTCGGCGAGGCGCTGATCAATGCGCGGTTCTCGCTGATTGACGGAGAGCTGGCGCGGTCGGGCCTGGCGGCCGACCTGCGAGCGCGCCAGCTCGCCCGGCTCGAGCGGGCCTTTCGCGCCGAGCAATACCGTTCGCAGCTGCGGGTGCTCGCCAAGGAGTTGCGCCGCTTTCTCGCACGATTGCTGACCAAGCCGAAGGGGCTGGGCAAGAGCGTCGATCAGATCGTCGCCTCGATGGAGGCCGAGGTGGACGACCTCTATGCCGAAGGCGCCCGACGCAAGAGCGACTTCTTCCGCGATCTCGCGGGCAGTCGCTACCTCGCTCTCGCGGAGGCCGAGGCCCGCGCCACTGGTGTCGGGTTCGACACCCTCGCCGGTCTCTTCGACAAGGCCATTCTCGACGTCGAGAACTCTCCGGAGGCGGCTGGTCGGTTCGAGGACCACGCCCGCGCCGCGTTGGCGGGCATCCCCGAGGTGGACGAGCGCCTGCCGGCAGCGGTCGACCGGGTCGCGACGCTGCAGCTCGAGCAGATTGGGAGCGTGGGAACCGGCTACGGACGTCAGCGGCTCCCCTTCCCCGAGGGGCAGATCCGCTCGGAAATCCTCTGTCACGGGCTGGGGGCGCACGCCATGTTCCCCGGCACGCGCACGGTGCTCGACATCGGCGGCCAGGACACCAAGGCCATCCAGGTGGACGACCAGGGCATCGTGACCTCGTTCCAGATGAACGATCGGTGTGCCGCGGGGTGCGGACGCTACCTTGGCTACATCGCCGACGAGATGAGCCTGGGCTTGCACGAACTGGGCCCCATCGCGAGCCTGTCGACCAGCCCGGTGCGCATCAACTCGACGTGCACGGTGTTTGCGGGGGCCGAGCTGCGCGAGCGGCTGTCGCTCGGCGAGAAGCGTGAGGACATCCTGGCCGGCTTGCACCGCGCCATCATCCTGCGGGCGATGTCGTTGCTCGCGCGCTCGGGTGGCGTCAAGGACGAGTTCACGTTCACCGGCGGCGTGGCCAAGAACCCCGCGGCCGTGACGGCGCTGCAGGGGTTGCTCGCCGAGAACTACGGCGAGCTCACCGTGAACATCTCGGACGACTCGATCTACACCGGTGCGCTCGGCGCCGCGCTCTTCGCGCTCCGCACCACCGGGGTCAGGTCTTGAATTGTGAATTTTTCCGACATTCAAGACCTGACCCCCTGGAGAAACGCGATGGTCACAGCGGGCATTGACGTCGGATCCGCAGCAGTCAAGGTCGCCCTCGTCGAGACGAAGGATGACGGCAGCGCCTGCATGCTCGC